>JASLBX010000081.1 GCA_030146385.1 Jiangellaceae bacterium
GACTCGTTCAGCCACAGGTCGTCCCACCAGCGCATGGTGACCAGGTCGCCGAACCACATGTGGGCCATCTCGTGCAGGATCGTCTCCGCCCGCCGCTCGTGCGCGGCGTCGGTGACGCGGCTGCGGAAGAGGTAGTCCTCGTGGTACGTGACGCACCCGGCGTTCTCCATGGCGCCGGCGTTGAACTCAGGGACGAACAACTGGTCGTACTTCTCGAACAGGTAGGGCATCCCGAAGGCGTCCTCGTAGAACGCGAACCCCCGCTTGGTGATGTCGAAGAGCTCGTCGGCGTCCATGTAGTCGGCGAGTGACTTGCGGCAGTAGAGACCGAGAGGGACGGGACGCTCCCCGCCGTCGTATTCGCCGTGCTCGACGTGATAAGGCCCGGCCACCAGCGCGGTGATGTAGGTCGACATCCGCGGCGTGGCGGCGAACTTCCACCGACGCTTCTCGTTCACCTTACGTGGCTTGTTCGGCGGCGAGTTCGAGATGACCTGCCAGTCCTCGGGAGCGACCACGGTGAACTGGAAAGTCGCCTTGAGGTCGGGCTGCTCGAAGCAGGCAAACACACGGCGTGCGTCGGCGACCTCGAACTGGGTGTACAGATAGACCTCGTCGTCGACCGGATCGACGAACCGGTGCAGGCCTTCGCCGGTCTTCATGTATGCGGCGTCGGCGACCACCTTGACCTCGTTCTCCTCGGCCAGGTCGTCCAGCGCGACGCGGGCGCCGTCGAAAACCGCGGCGGGGTCACGGCTCTCACCGTTGACGACGATCTCATGGACCTTCGGGGCGATCAGATCGAGCCACGAGATGGACCCAGGCTTGATGCGGAACTTGACGATGGTCGTGGACGTGAATGTGGTATCGCCGGCCGTCAGGTCCAGCTCAACCTGGTACGAGTCGACCTCGATCAGCTCAGCGCGCTCACGGGCCTCGTCGCGGGTGAGGTTAATGCCAGGCATATCGTCGATCATGGCAGATGGGGACGGTGCCGTGGGGGTCAGTCCTGGCAGGATGTCCGCATGCGTGTCCACCTCGGCGCAGATCACGCCGCCTTCGAGACCAAGAATCACCTCGCTGAATCGCTCCGGTCGGACGGCCACGAGGTCGTCGACCACGGGCCGTTCGAGTACGACGCGCAGGACGATTACCCGCCGTTCTGCTTGCGGGCGGCAGAGGCGGTGGCTCATGATCCCGGCAGTCTCGGGGTAGTGCTGGGCGGCTCCGGCAACGGCGAGCAGATGTGCGCGAACAAGGTGGCCGGTATCCGCGCAGCGTTGGCGTGGAACGCGGAGATCGCCCGGCTGTCCCGCGAGCACAACGACGCCAACGTCGTCGCCATCGGAGCCCGTCAGCACTCCGCCGACGATGTTGTGACGTTCGTTGATGCCTTCCTGACCACGCCCTATTCGGGTGACGAACGGCACACCCGGCGGATCGGCATGATCACTCGGTACGAGAAGACGGGCGAGTTGCCCCCTTTGCCGGGCGCCGTAGGCCCGTAGCCTCGGCTTCGGAGATCATCTCGTCGTCCGGACGCGACACGTCCCGCGCGCGCATTGCGCCTGACACTCCCACCTGCGAGCGCCGGTCGACCTGGTCGAGCCGTCGGGACGGCACAGAACCCTTTGCTGCCATATCACCACCGTATCCCGGCGGTATCGGCTGATCCCCTTCTAGAAGACGGTCGGGAAGGATACTGTCGCGGCGTGGTGAGGGCGTCCCAAGGTCCGGGCTCGGCGAGCCGGCGGGTGCTCGGGCGGATCGGGCGGCGGCTCACGCGCGAGCCGTTCGGCTTCATCGGGCTAGTCCTGATGGCCAGCGGGCTGTTCATGCTGGCGCTGATGTGGCCGGACCTGGTCGCTCTGCTCGCTATTCCGTTGCTTCTCGGTGGCCTGGTGCTGACGCTTCCATCGCTGGTGCTCCTCATCACTGTGACCGGCGTGATGCTGTTGGCCGTCGGCGGCACGCATGGAGTCGACACTGGATTCGGCGCGGTATTGGCGATCGTGGCGGTGACTGCGGCGGTCTGGCTCGGATCGGCGCGCCTGCGCGCCCGGCTCGGTGTCCGGGGGTCGGTCGGAGAGGCCATGCTCGTCGACCTGCGCGACCGGCTCGTGGCGCAGGGGGAGATGCCGGCGCTCCCCAGAGGATGGGAGGCCGAGGTCGTGCACCGGTCGGCCGGCGGCGCGACGTTCTCCGGAGACTTCCTGGTTGCGGCGCGGTCGGCGGACCGGATGCTGCTCGAGGTGGCCCTTGTGGACGTGTCGGGCAAGGGTCTGGCGGCGGGGACGCGGGCGTTGCTGCTCTCCGGCGCATTCGGCGGCCTGCTCGGGTCGCTACCCCCGGCCGAGTTCCTTCCGGCTGCCAACGCGTACCTGTTGCGGCAGGAGTGGCCCGAAGGCTTTGCGACGGCGATCCATCTGGTTATCGACTTCCAGTCCGGTGCGTATGAGATCCGTTCTGCCGGCCACCCTCCGGCTGTTCGATTCACCGCCGGGTCGGGCAGGTGGACGACGCTGGAGACCACCGGCGGGCTGCTGGGGGTATTCGAGAAGGACGACTATCCGCCGGTGACGGGACGGCTGCAGTCGGGGGATGCGCTGATGCTGTACACGGACGGGCTCGTCGAGACGCCGCGGCGCGACCTCAGCGACGGCATCGACAAGCTGCAGGGCGAGGCCGAGAGGCTGGTGACGCGCGGTTTCCGGCACGGTGCGAGGAAGCTGATCGATGCGGTGTCTGAGTCGGACCTCGACGACCGGGCCCTGGTTCTCATCTGGCGCCGCTAGACCCCCACTGTTGGTCACCTGATCGCCGTTAGATCACCTGATCGCCACCGAGTAAACGATCAGGCGGCTTGCAGGCTGTACATAAGCGGCTAATCGGGTGTATCGCCGAACCGAGCGTGAAGAACGCCGGACCGATCTTGATAGGAATCGGATGTTGTCGGCTAATCGGACGCAGAACCAAGATCGGTCCGGCATTCTTCACACGAATCCCTGTGTCGAGCCGAGCGGCGGCGGCTGCGGGGCTCGCTTCGTGACGATCAGGTGAGGTCGGACGTGGGCGACCTGCGCAGACGCCGCCCCGGGTCGCCTGATCGCATCTCAGCTGGGGAAGGTAATGGATCAGATGGGGTGGGTGGCTCCCGGCCCTGCGGCGTTGTGCGACCAGGGCACCTGATCCACATGTGGCGGGCCGCGGTGGCGTACCGCATCGGCTACGCGGTAGACAGTGACGGTGCCGACTCTGCCACCCGTCCGAGTGTGGAGCTAACGGTGCGGCTCGATGAGCGCACCTGCCGCGAGCGGTTCGAGGCTGCCCGAGTAGCTCGGCTGGCGACGACCGGGAGTGACAACCGGCCGCACGTCGTGCCGGTGACGTTCGCACTGTCCGGCGAAACCATCGTCACTGCGATCGACCAGAAGCCGAAGACCACCATGAGCCTGCGGCGGCTAAGGAACATCGCCGAGAATCCGCGCGTCAGCCTGCTCGTCGACCACTACGCCGACGACTGGACCGACCTGTGGTGGGCGCGCGCAGACGGCACCGCAAAGATCATCGACGACGGCGCACGCCAAGCGGCCGTCCAGACGCTTGCCGCGAAATACGTCCAATACCGTGACGACCCGCCGCGTGGTCCGGTCATTGAGATCGAAGTGCACTCATGGCGCGGTTGGTCCTATTGAGCGGTCCGCCAGCGCCTCGACCGCCGCGATCAATTGGGAACCGGTGAACATGGCCTCGTCGTTGTGCCCGGCGCCGTCGATCTCAACTACTTCGACGTCGCCGGCCGCCGCGTCGGCCACAGCCCGGCTCTGGTCCGGCGGAATGATCGTGTCCTCGCTTCCATATACGGTGGTCGTCGGGACGTCGATACCCGCCACCAGCGACGCGACCGGAAACTCGTCCCGTAGCAGCAACCCCACTGGCAGGAATGGATAGTGATGCTGCCCGACGGCCGCGAGCGACTCGAACGGAGAGCGCAGCAGCAGGCCGGCGGGCGGCTTCATGTGTGCCAGCGCCGCGACCACGCCGGCACCCAGACTCTCGCCGAAGTAGATGATCCGGTCTGCCGGCACATCCGCGTCGTCCATCAAGTACGTCACGGCCGCCCGGGCGTCCCGGACGAGGCCGTCAGAACTCGGGCTGCCGGGGTTGCCGCCGTATCCCCGGTAGTCGAAGAGCAGGACGTCAAAACCCGCCGCCACCAGCTCAGCAGCCATCGGAGACCGCGAAGCGCGGTTGCCGGCGTTGCCATTGGCGACCAGGACGCTGATATCGCGTCCGTCGTCGCCCGCTCGCACATGCCATCCGCCGAGCTCGAGGCCGTCGGACGTCGTGAGTGTCACGTCCTCCGCGCCCGGCAGAACAGCGTCCGCCGAAGGTACCGCGGTGGTGTCCGGAAAGTAGATCAGCCGCCGCTGGAACAGCCACAGCAGCGCGATGACGACGGCAACGACGCTCACCACGATCACGAGCGCGCGCACGAGTCCGGGCACCATATCCGCCATCCTTCCCCGGCTGATGAGTACTCCAGTTGGAGCTCAGCGTGTGAGCTGGAGGGAGGCTGGCCCGATACGGCGACTGCCGTAAATGCGCACAGCATGACGCCCGAGCGCTACTGGGCGGACGTGTCGGCGCTGCCGAGGTCCTCCGGCCGTGTGTTCAGCGCCGCAGTGATCGCCGGGATGTCCTGGTACTCGCGCCAGTGCTTGATCAGGCCATCGTGGACCCGCAGCACGGCGATGCAGGTCACGGAGGACCGCACGCCGGTGGTCGTGACCATACCGATTAGCTCGTACTCGACGATGATGACCTCAGGGTCGTCGGTCTGGTAGGTAGCCAGTTCGCGGAAGTGCTCGAAACGCACCAGGAGGCCTGCGCCGTTGGTGCGGTAATACGACAGCCACGCCTCGCGGCCCTCGTAACGCCGCATGCCCGGAGGGGCGAACGGGGTCTCGATCACGAGATCGTCGGCCAGCAGCTCAGCCGGCAGAAGCGTCGCGCTAGCGCCGTCCCCCTGCAGGACCGCTTCCTGCATGCGCCGATAGATCGCGAGCGGACCTGCCGCGCCGGTCGCCGATGGGGCCATGATCGTACCTCCGGAAGTAAGATGAGTGTGACTCAGAATCGAATATAGTGAGTCGCACTCACTTTCGCAACCCGAGGGCCGATGAATCAATACGACGTGCCGCCTGCCGGCGGCGGTGCAGGTGAACGACCACTCCGTGCCGACGCTCGCCGCAACCGGGCGCGCATCCTGGAGGCGGCCGAAGCCATATTCGCCGAGCAAGGCGCGTCAGCCTCGACCGAGGCCGTGGCCGCACGTGCCGGCGTCGCAATCGGCACGGTGTTCCGCCACTTTCCGACCAAACCCGAACTACTCGAAGCCGTGGTGATGAACCTGTGGGACAAGCTCGTCACCGAAGTTGACGCGATGGTGGGCGACCGAGAAGCCGTCACCGCCCTCTTCGAGTTCTGCACCCGCGTTATAGCGACCAGTTCGCAGAATCGGGCAGTGTTCGCCCGGCTTGCCGAAACCGGAACTCGGGTCCACGTCGGTGACGCCCTGACGCGCCTCCGGCCGGCCGTGGAGGTGCTGCTCCACCGCGCTCAGAAGGCAGGAGCCGTCCGTGACGACCTGCGACCCGGCGAGCTGATCGCTCTCCTCGCAGCGATCTGCCAAGAAGCGATGACCGATGAGTGGAGCGAGCACTTCCGCCATCGCGCGCTGACCATCCTCTTCGACGGAATGCGACCGACCGCAGAGCCTTGACCGCAACCCGCGCCAGACGGCGAATCAACAGGACTTGGCTATCCCGTCGTTGAATGTTCGGCGCGACGGCGGTTGTCCACACCTGGCGAAGCGTGGAGGTAGTTGTCCACAAATCGTGCTCGGCCCGGAGTTCTGGCCGACCTGCGCCGGGATCCTGGATATTCACCAATCAAGGAAGGGGTGGCACCATCGTGATAGGCGAGGCTGCTCGTCATGCCTTGCACCAACGGCTGGACGCGGTACTTGGGCAGGAGGAGGCGGCAACTCTGATGAGCCACTTGCCTCCCGTCGGATGGGCCGATGTCGCGACGAAGCGAGATCTTGATCACTTGGCCGTAGTAAGCAAGCGGGACCTCGATGCGACGGCAAACATGCTTCGAGCGCAGATGGCTGAGCTGCGGGATCAGCTTCGCGGTGAGATGGGCGACTTGCGGGATCAGCTCCGCCGTGAGATGGCCGAGCTGCGCGATGAGATGGCTGAGCTGCGCTCCGAGATTCGAATCGGTCTGGCAGACGTCCGCGCGGAACTCCATCGTGAGCTGGCCACAACCACCCGCATCCTCGTCTTCAGCATGGTGTCGGTGATGGTCGTACTGGCCTCGCTGGCGTTCGGTGCGGCCCGGCTCATCTGATCCAGTCGGCGAGAAGCTCAGGGCCGCCAGGCGGCGCTCGTAAACAGTCCCGTCGGGTCGTACGTTGCGAGGACTCGTTCGAGCCGTTCGGTATCTGGTCCGTACGTCGCCGTTCGGTCGACGTCCGCCTCGTCCTCAAGACCGGCGAAGTTCAGGTAGACACCGCCGTTGGCGTACGGGCGTATCGCCTGCCAGGTGTCGCGCGCCCAGCCGATCATGCGCCCGTCGTCGGCCGGGTCCGACCACATCGCGTCGATGCTCACGTTGAAGGCCGCGCCCCGGTGCGGGTATGCGCTTTCGTCCCGCGTCACCCGGTCGATCGCGCCGCCGAGCGTCCTGATTGCGATCAGCGTCTCGGGATTCGGCCGCTCCTGGTCGCACGCCACCAGCGTCGCGATCGCCTCGTCCGTAAGCTCGTCGAGGTTGTGCGACTTGAAGTAGTAGCGCCTGCCGTCGGGCACGAGCTCGTCGATCGCGCTCTGCACCTCGACGTACGGAAAGGTGCCGCTCTGGTCGACCAATGGGGTACCGAGACGCGCATACGGCGCCAGCGCTTCCACCGCGTCGGCCGGGTCGGCCGCGTACACGCCGGCGGCCATTAACACCTTGACACCGTGCATCTCCTCCGGCACGGACGGGTCCGGCGGGATGCTCCACAGGACGGCTTCGGGGCTCACCGTCTCGGGGGCGGCCAGCGCGGCGTCTCGCCAAGCGCGAAGCGTGGCCTCGGCGTCCTCGTACGGGTAAAGCACCTGCGCGACGGCCACATCGGTGCCTAGCTCGTGCAGGTCGAACTCGAACGACGTGACGACACCGAGGCCCCGGCCGGCGCCGCGTGCCGCCCAGAACAGGTCGGGGTGCTCGGTCCGGCTTGCTGCAAGAATTTGCCCGTCGGCTGTGACGATCTCGATCGATCGCAGGTTGTCGCAGGCCAGGCCGTATGCGCGGTGCAGCAGGCCCATGCCCCCACCGAGCGTCAGGCCGGCAACTCCGGTAATGGACGCCTCGCCACCCGTCGTGGCCAAGCTGTATTGCTGGGTCGCTCGGTCGACGTCCGCCCAGCGTGCGCCGCCTTGCACGCGAGCCGTACGTGCAACAGGGTCGACGGTGACGTCCGTCATGAACGAAAGGTCGATGACGAGCCCGTCGTCACAGACCGCGCTGCCGGCGACCTGGTGGCCACCGCCACGAACGGTCACGGCGGGCGGCTGGTGGCGAGCCGCAATCTGAACGGCCGCCGCCACATCGGCAGCGTTCGCGCACCGGGCGATGGCTGCCGGGCGGCGATCGATGATGCCGTTCCACACCCGGCGGGCATCGTCGTATCCGGGATCCCAGGGCGATAGCACGTCCCCCGCCAGTGCGTCGCGCAATGAGCGGATCAACTTCGTCCCCGCGCCAGTTGCCTGAGTGTCGTCGATGGTCATGTCGGCCCCCTGTCGTCGTGGCTCACCCGTGACGCTAGGGGTCGGCGGGCCGCGGTTCATCGGCAGAGTGATGCAAGAGGCGCGTCGTTTCGATGGGTAGTTCTAACCATGGAACGATGAATAGATGCAGCCCAGCGCCAGGCGGTGGGGGCAACGCCTGATCAGCCAGCTCGACGAGATGGTCGAGCGCACGCCGGCTGACCGTGAGCGCTACGTGGACTTCCTGCGAGTCTTCAGCATCGCGATCGTGATCATCTGGCACTGGAGCCTGTCAGTGATCTTCTGGAACGGCGACCGGTTCCTGATGCCGAACCCGATCAACCAGGTTCCTGGGGGGTGGCTCTACACTTGGGTGCTGCAGATCGTCCCCGTCTTCTTCATTGTCGGCGGTTACGCGAACTACGCGTCCTGGCAATCGTCGCGGCGCCGTGGTGAATCCTGGTCGGCCTATCTGCGGCACCGGCTGGCCCGGTTGCTGGCGCCAGTGCTGGTGTTCGGCGCGGTCTGGCTGGTGTTCGAGCTCGCCATGCACGCCCTCGTGGACGGGTACACCGGCGTGTTCACCTACGCGTGGATCGTGTTCACGCCACTGTGGTTCATCGCGGCGTACGCCGGGGTGGTGGCGCTCGTGCCGGTCACCGCGGCGCTGCACGAGCGTGCCAAGTGGGCCACCGCCGGTTGCCTCGCGACCGCGGTGATCCTCGCGGACGCTGGGCGCTTCACGCTGGACGTCGAGCTCCTCGGGTACTTCAACACCGCCATGGTCTGGGTGCTCATCCACCAGTTCGGGTACTTCTACCGCGACGGCACCCTGCTTCGACTCGACAACGCCGGTGCCGCCGCTGTGGCCGCCACGGGGGCGGGGGTGCTGGCCGCCATCACGGCCCTGGGCCCGTACCCGCGCCCGATGGTGTCCACGCCGGGTCATGAGTTCAGCAACATCCTGCCGACGACGGTGGCCATTCCGGCTGTGGGCCTGCTCCAACTCGGGATACTGCTGCTGGTACGTAAACGGGTGTCCCGCTGGCTACAGAAGATTGAGGCCTGGCGCGTGGTCATCGCCGCCAACTCGGTCATCTTGACGGTGTTCGTGTGGCACATGACCGCCCTGCTCGTGGTGCTGGTGTCGTACCGGGCGATCGGCGGCGAGCCGCTGGCGCATCCGTCGCTCGCGTGGTGGGACCAGCGGTGGTTCTGGCTGGTCGCTCCAGCCGTTGTCCTCGCCGTGTTCGTCGCGGCCTTCGGCCGGTTCGAGACTAGCGGCCTGCTCCGCCGGGCACGAGCCCGTGCTCGAAGGCGAACGCAGTAGCGGCCGTACGGGACGAGACGCCCAACTTCGCGAAGATGTTCGCCAGATGTCGCGCGACGGTCTTCTCACTGAGCACGAGGACTGCGGCGACCTCCCGGTTGGACTTCCCGGCCGCCACGAGGGCCAGGACTTCCGCTTCCCGGGTGGTGAGCCCGCCAGGAACCGCCGGACGCGACCCACTTGCTGGCGCCCCGAGCCGCTTCAACGTCGCGTCGGCAGCCGCTTGCTCACGTGCCGCTGAGTCGGCGTCGCCGAGCATTTCGTATGCCTGTGCCAGCAGCAGCCGGACGCACGCGCTGTCGTACTGGGCTTCAACGGCGTGCCAGCGCCGCAGCGCCTCCTGAAGCAGCGGGACGGCATGCTCGGGGTCGTCCACTGCGAGCCGGACGGCGCCACGGGCCTGAGCGGCCATCGCCACGAGGCCGGAACTACCGAACGCGTCGGCGGTCTCGGCCAGGTCTGTGCTGGCGGCATCGGCAGTGGCCGTGTCCTCAGCCTTCAGCGCGATCTCAACCTGGGCGGCTCGCAGCCGGGCGCGCGTTAGCGAGTCCCGCGCCGACGCGGCGGCGGCCTTGATCGACGCGAGTGCGACGTCGACGTGACCCCGCGCGAGATGCAACAACGCAAGGCCGGGTTGGGTGTCGCCGCCCAAACCGCGCGCCGCGTCGTATGCCTGCTCCGCACCCACCAGGTCGCCCCGGAGCCGGCGAATCTCGCCAAGCTGGTAATGCGCCTCGGCGGCGGTCGAGGGCTGGATCTGGGCCAGGTCTGTGCAGGCGCGCTGTGCTTCCTGCTCGGCCTGGTCCCAGGCTCCACGCCATCTGTGGACCTGGGCTCGGTGGACCCGGCAGATCCCGGCGAAGAGTACTGCGGCGTCGAGCTGTTGCAACCAGCGAGTGGTCGCCTCGGTCCACGCGGCGGTCCGTTCGATATCGACAAGCTCGTGGGCTGCGGCCATCAGGTTGCAGTAGACGTTGCCGGCCCACTCCGGGCTCACGTCCTCGGTCAGCAGCAGGACGAGGACCTCGTCGAGCAGCGCAAGCCCACGGGGAACCTTGCCCTGCTTGATCAGTATCCGCCCCTCACCCATGATCCCCGCGACGACCAGGTCAGGGTTGCCGTGTTGTCGGCCCAAGTCGTGGACCTCCCGCGCCGCGGCCAGCGCGTCCTCGGGGTCGGGGTTGCCGCCAAAGGCAGCCTCCACCTGCGTCAAGTACCGCAGGTATCCGTACTCAGGACAGTCCCGGTCGGTGTCGAGCAGCCGCTCGGCTCGTGCGAGCCAGCCCGCGCCGAGCACATCGTCGCCCCGGAGGAGCAGGTTCACGGCTATCCCGATCGCCGACATCGCGGCCTCACGATGCCGGCCTTCGTCGACCTGCCGCCGGTACGCATCGATGTGGGCGGCGTTGGAGGTCTCAATGCGGCCGAGCCACCAAGCGGCGTCGCCGAGTGCGTTCAAGTCGGGCGCGGACAGCTCGGACGGGTATCCGGCCGCGCGGAAGAGCACGAACGCGCGCGACCACTCACCCTGGCTGTACGCGTCCCGTGCGCGCCGCACATGGTCCCCCACTCCCGGGCCCCCATTTCGTCCGGTTGACAGGTGCGAAGTCGAGTATTTCAGCGCCTATGGCTGATTGCCCGTAGCCCAGGCAACTTGATCGGCATGCCGTGCGTCTGAATGAGCAGATGCCGGGTATTGTGCGGGCCTGCTAGCCGCGGTACGGTCTCGGCGATACATACTCAGTATCTAGGGGGTTGCAATGCCGTACCGCCGCCCGGTCCTCGGTCTCGTCGCCGTGTCCATGCTCGCGCTCACCGCCTGTTCGAGTGGCGGCAGCGAGACTGCATCCGGCGACGATGACGACAGCCCGCTCGCCGAGTACATGGGGCCGAACGCCGTCTCGTTCGAGGGCGGCGGGATGAGCATCTCGTCCGGCGGCTCCGGTGAGATCGAGGAGTACGAACCCACCGAAGAGGACCTCCAGAACCAACGCGAGTTCGAGAACCTCGTCCAGCAGTGCATGGAGGACCAGGGGTTCGAGTACGTGCCGTTCGTGGTGGGCGCGTCGGACTGGGAGGGTCCCTTCGAGGACGCGTTCGCGTTGCCTCCGGATGAGTTCGCTGCGCAGTACGGCTACGGCATCTCGACGCTGCACCTCGCGGAGTCCGACTTCCCCGAAGACCCCAACGAGGAGATCCGCAAATCTCTGTCGCCGCAGGCGCAGGCGGAGTACGAGCGAGCGTTGTACGGCAGTTGGCAGGAGGAGGAGATCAGCGAGGGCGAGCAGTGGACGCCTCCGCCGCCCGAGGACCGCGGGTGTTACGAGAAGGCGTCGGCCGAGATCTGGGGCGACCCGTACGACGAGGAGAGCGAAAGCCGGTTCCGCGACCCACATGAAGAGTTCGAGGGCCTGATGGAAGACCTCTGGTCGCTCCAGGAGCGGTTCATGAGCGATCCCCGGATCGAAGAACCGACTCAGAACTGGCGTGACTGCATGGCCGAGGCGGGCCACCCGTTCGATGAGCTCGGCGAGCCGGAGCAAGAGGTCTGGCGGCGGATGGACGAGCTCCAGGGCTGGGACCAGTACATGGAGGCCGAAGTGGACGCCGAGGGCGAAGGGGATATGGCGACGGCCGTCCCGTTCGAGCCACAAGAGATCGACCCAGCCGACCTGGAGGAGCTCCAGGAATACGAGCTGGCGGTCGCTCGCGCAGACTTCCGCTGCAAGGAAGAGCACTACAACGAGGTGGCCGAGCAGGTTCAGCGCGAGCTCGAAGAGCAGTTCGTCGAAGAGCACCGCGAGGAGCTCGAGCGGTATCGGGACTGGATGGCTGAGAACGAGTTGTGAGTAGGAGCAGGCGCTGATGCGCGACCGTAGGAAGACCCTTCTGTTGATCGCCGCGGTGGCGGTCGGGGCGCTGGTCGTCGGGCTCGCCGTGGGTAGCCGGTTGACCTCGCCGGCTGATGCGGCCGCCCGCACTGCGCCTCCGGACGCGACGGCCATCACGGTGCCGGTCGAGTTCCGGACGCTGGAGAGCCGGGTCGTGACCCGGGGCGACGCGTCGTTCGCCGGGGCGGTCGAGCTGACTCTCGAGCTCACGGGCCTGGAGGCGCCGCCGATCGTCACCGGCAGGGTTCCCGAGGTGGGGGATGAGGTCACCGAAGGGGACGCGGCGTTGGAGGTCGCTGGTCGCCCCGTGATCGTGCTGGAGGGCGAACTGCCGATGTACCGGACGTTGCGCCCCGGCATGGCCGGTCCGGACGTCGAGCAACTCGAAAGCACGCTGGAGCGGCTCGGCTACGACCCGGGCACGGTCGACGAGACCTATACGGCGGCCACCGGCAGCGCGGTGCGTGAGTTGTACAACGACGCCGGCTACGAGCGGCCTGCCGCCGATGCCGAGGCCATCGCAGCTGTTGACGGCGCGCAGGAGGCCGTCCGGGCAGCTGAAGGCGAAGTTCGGATGGCCGAGCAGGAGCTTCGAAGCGTTTCAGGCGGGCCACCGGACTCGGAGAAGATCATGGCCGAACAGGCCGTGGCCAATGCCAAGCGGGCCTTCGCCGAGGCAAAACAGACCGGCGACAAGGACCAGATCGCCGTCACCGAGCTCGATCTTAAGCTCGCCGAGGT
>JASLBX010000094.1 GCA_030146385.1 Jiangellaceae bacterium
GGCCGACACGGTTGGGGTTCGCGTTGCTGCTGCGCTTCTACACCGAGAAGGGCCGGTTCCCGCGTGGTCGTAGTGAGATTCCGGACGGCGCGGTCGAGTACGTTGCCCGGCAGGTCGGCGTGGCCGCGTCGGAACTGGCGTTCTACGACTGGTCGGGTCGCACGATCAAGGCGAATCGTGTCCAGATTCGCCGGGCGTTGGGGTACCGCGAATGCAGCGTTGCCGATGCAGACAAGCTCACCGAGTGGCTGGTCGGGAACGTCACGCAGGCCGAGCGCAGCGCCGAGCAGGTACGTCACGAACTCCTGGCGCGGTGCCGGGAAGAGCGGATCGAACAGCCCTCGAGCGGCCGTGTCGACCGGATCGTCCGTTCAGCGTTACACCGTGGCGAGGAGTTGCTGGTCGGACGAGTGGCAGCCCGTTTGCCGGCAGAGGTACGGGATCGGTTGTTTGCTCTGGTCGCTTCCATCGTCGACGACGAGTCGGGCCACGATGCCGACGGCGATGATGGTCCGGCGGTGTTGGCCGCGGCCCGGTCCGAGCCCGGCAACGTCAGTCTGAACACGATGTTGACCGAGATCGCCAAGCTGGAGGCGGTGCGTGCGGTCGGCCTACCGGCCGGGGTGTTCGCCGGTATCGCCTCGAAGGTGGTGGCGGCCTGGCGGTCACGCGCGGCGGTGGAAGCGCCGAGCCACCTGCGCGAGCACTCGCCGGCAGTGACGCTGACCCTGTTGGCGGCGTTGTTGTACTGCCGGGAGCGGGAGATCACTGACACGCTGGTCGAGCTGTTGATCTCGACAGTGCATCGGATCAACGCCCGCGCTGAGGTGAAGGTGACCAAGGAGCTGATCAAGGAGTTCCAGCGCGTCACCGGTAAGGAGAACCTGCTGTTCCGGCTCGCCGAGGCGACGGTGGATGCTGGAGACCGGTTGGTGCGGGACACCGTGTTCCCGGTCGCGCCGCGGGCGGTGCTGCAGGACCTGGTCGCGGAGTTCAAGTCCTCTGGTCCGACGTATCAGCGGACGGTGAAGGCCACGCTGAAGGCGTCGTACACGAACCACTACCGGACCGGGTTGATCAAGCTGCTGGACGTGCTGGAGTTCCGCAGCAACAACACGCACCGCCCGGTCCTGGATGCCGTGGACCTGGTAGCCCGGCACGCCAGCGCGGGGAACCTGCACTACTACCCGGTCGGTGAGCACATCCCGCTCCATCGCGGGCTTGGCGCGGACTGGGACGCGCTGGTGCACAAGACCGATACCCGTGGTCGGCGGCGGGTGGTGCGCATGGTCTACGAGGTATGCACCTTCCAAGCCCTGCGGGACCAGCTGCGGTGCAAGGAGATCTGGGTCGTCGGCGCCGACAAGTGGCGCAACCCGGCCGAGGACCTGCCGACCGACTTCGAGGACCGGCGCGTCGAGCACTACCAGGCGCTCCGCAAACCTCTCGACGCGTCGGCGTTCATCGACGATCTGCGTGAGGAGATGCGCAGCGAACTGGACGCCCTCGACGAGGCGCTGCCTGCCTGTGACTGGCTGGAGGTCAGCGACCGGGCGGCAGGCGCGATCAAGCTCACCCCAATCGACGCCGCGGCGGAGCCGCGGAACCTTCGCAGGTTGAAGCAGGCGGTGCAGGCGCGGTGGGGCACGGTGCCGCTGATCGACATGCTCAAGGAAGCGGTGCTGCGCACCGGCTGCCTGCAGGCTGTCACTTCGGTGGCCGGCCGGGGCAGCCTGCCTGAGCATGTGCTGGCCGAGCGGCTGCTGTTGGCGATCTACGGGTACGGCACCAATACCGGGATCCGTGCGGTCGCCGCCGGCGAGCACGGGCACGGGGAGGACGAGATCCGCTACACCCGCCGCCGCTACCTCACCACGGAGGCGGCGCGGCAGATCGCGATCGAGATCGCCAACGCCACCTTCACCGCCCGGCAGCGAACCTTGTGGGGCGAGGGATCCACGGCGGTGGCGAGTGATTCCACACACTTCGGGGCGTTCGACCAGAACATCTTCACCGAGTGGCACTCCCGTTACGGCGGTCGTGGCGTGCTGATCTATTGGCACGTCGACCGCGGCTCGATGGTGATCCACTCCCAGCGCCTGAACTGCTCGGCCTCGGAGGTGCATGCGATGGTCGACGGCGCGATCCGGCATGGCACTGACATGCAGGTCGACGCCAACTATGTGGACACCCACGGCCAGTCCGAGATCGGATTCGGCATCACCAAGCTGCTCGGCTTCGACCTGCTGCCGCGGATTAAGCGGATCAACAAGGTGAAGCTCTACCGGCCCGTTGCCGGCGAACCAGACGCCTGGCCGCAGCTGGCGCCGGCACTGACCCGGCCGATCCGGTGGGACCGGATCGAGCAGCAGTACGACCAGATGGTCAAGTACGCCACCGCCATCCGCGTCGGTACCGCGTCCACCGAGGCGATCCTGCGCCGGTTCATGAAGGCCAACGCCGCCCACCCCACCTACCAGGCCATGATCGAGCTCGGCCGGGTGCAGAAGACCATCTTCCTCGCCCGCTACCTGCGCAACCGACATCTGCAGCGGGAGATCCACGAGGGCCTGAACGTGGTCGAGTCCTGGAACCGCGCGAACGCGGTCATCTTCTACGGCAAGGGCGGTGACCTGGCCAGCAACCGTCGCGACGAGCAGGAGATGAGTGTGCTGTGTCTGCGGATCCTGCAGGCCGCGCTCGTCTACGTGAACACACTCATGCTCCAGGACCTGCTCGCCGAGCCCGACTGGGAGCACGTCCTGACACCCGAGGACCAGCGAGGCCTCACCCCACTGTTCTGGTCACACGTCCTGCCGTACGGCGAGGTGAAGCTGAACATGACCAGCCGGCTCCCGCTCGGTATGAGCTGATGGTGTCCGGTTGGGGATGCGCTACTGCAACAAGTCGATCATGCTCGGTCGTGGACCAGCGCCAGGCGTTGAGCTGCGGGTCGCTATCCAAGTGGTGCATCGTCGTCTCGGCGATGAGTTCCGCGAGCCCGCGGAGTCTGAACTGTCGGCCGGCGTAACCTCGCCACCGGTGTCCGGGGTCCGCGGACTGCCGCTCACCCCCGACGACTTCCTGCGCTGACGGCGGGATCCGGGAGTTCGGCGTTCGGTCACCCGGGGCCAGGTGACACGGGGCCCGGCTACACGGGATCCGGCGGCCCGGGGTCCTGTGGCGCCGGATACCGCACGGCTGCGGGAAAGCAGCGCAGCAGTGCGGCGAGCCGCGCGGTATCGCCCGCCACCTCGGTGTCTGCCCGCTCGACGGCGTCGTGCAGCGCCGCACCGGCGAACACCAGATCGCGCAATGTCGCCGCCTCCGGCACGGTCAGCCACGCATCGGGTTCGGCGTGCTCACCG
>JASLBX010000112.1 GCA_030146385.1 Jiangellaceae bacterium
AGCGTGCCGCCGGCCGGCTCCTACGCGTGCGCGACAATGGTGCGGTGCGCGACAAGCCCGCCATAGCCAACGTCCTCGCCAGCCGGTACGCCTCACCGGAGCTCACTCGGCTCTGGTCGCCAGAGCACAAGGTGGTTCTCGAACGCGAACTGTGGCTCGCGGTGCTCAAGGCGCAACGCCACCTGGGCGTCGCGGTGCCGGACGGCACGGCGGAGGCGTATGAAGCCGTCACCGGGAAGGTAGACCTGGCGAGCATCGCCGCCCGCGAAGAGGTGACCCGGCACGACGTCAAGGCCCGGATCGAGGAGTTCAACGCCCTCGCCGGACACGAGGCCGTGCACCAAGGCATGACCAGCCGCGACCTCACCGAGAACGTCGAGCAGTTGCAGATCAGGCGGTCTCTCGAGGTCGTCCGCGACCGCTGCGTCGCTGCGCTGGTACGGCTCACGCGCTTGGCGGCCGAGCACGGCTCAGTGGTCATGGCCGGGCGGAGCCACAACGTCGCTGCGCAGGCGACAACGTTGGGCAAGCGATTCTCGTCCGCCGCCGAGGAACTGCTGCTGGCCTACGACCGGGTGGAGGAGTTGCTCGGCCGGTATCCGCTCCGGGGCATCAAGGGCCCGGTCGGCACCGCGCAGGACATGCTGGACCTGCTCGGTGGTGACGCGGCGCGCCTCGCCGAGCTGGAACGCCGAGTCGCCGACCACCTGGGATTCGAACATGTGCTGACTAGCGTCGGGCAGGTCTACCCCCGATCGCTGGACCACGAGGTGCTGTCGACGCTCGTTCAGGCGGCCGCGGGGCCGTCGTCGCTAGCGACCACGATCCGGTTGATGGCCGGGCAGGAACTCGTCACCGAGGGCTTCCAGCCCGGCCAGGTCGGCTCGAGCGCCATGCCGCACAAGATGAACACCCGGTCGTGCGAGCGGATCAACGGGCTGGCCGTGGTCCTGCGCGGCTATGCGGGAATGACGGCCGAGCTGGCCGGCGCGCAGTGGAACGAGGGAGACGTCTTCTGCTCAGTGGTCCGCCGGGTCGCGCTGCCGGACGCGTTCTTCGCCCTTGACGGGCTGTTCGAGACGTTCCTGACCGTCCTGGACGAGTTCGGTGCGTACCCTGCCGTGATCGAGCGGGAGCTGAACCGTTACCTGCCCTTCCTGGCGACAACCAAGGTCCTGATGGCGGCGGTGAAGCGGGGCGTGGGCCGCGAGACGGCGCACGAGGCGATCAAGGAGCACGCCGTCGCAGTTGCGCTCGACATGCGCGAGCACGGCATCGAGCGCAACGATCTCCTGGACCGGCTGGCCGGGGACGACCGGCTGAGGCTGAGCCGGGCCGAGCTCAATGCCCTCGTCGGTGAACCGCTGACATTCGCGGGGGCGGCCATGGCTCAGATAATCGACGTGGCGGCCCGTGTCGAGCGGGTGGCGGCCAAGTACCCGGACGCTGCGACCTATACGCCCGCGCCCATTCTGTGAGCACGGGAAACAGACCCCGCGCTATCCGCCGTTTGCCTGCTCCGCAGCCAGATTGGCAGCGGCCGCCCGAGCCGCCGCTGCCCGCACCGCATCGCCACTGGCTCCGCGGGCGTCCAGTGCTTCGGCGAGCGCGCGCAAGCTCCGCTCCTGGAAGGGCCGCGCAGCCATGAGTTCGTGCTGGGCGACGGCCTGCTCGAGATCCGTGATGGCCTGGTCGGCATGATCCTGGGCGAGTGAGAGCAGACCGAGCGCGTTCGACACCGACCCTCGGAACGCCGCCACGCGGCCGGCGACCGCGAACCGTCCGGCGTACGGCCGCAGTGCGTCGTCAAGGCTGGCTGCAAGCTCGGACGCAGGCAGGTGGGTGACCGCCTCAGCGAGAAGGCAACAGGCAACGAGCCAGTGACCGTCGCGGTGTCCGCCGAGCAGTTCGTCCACCAAGGCGCGGGCCTCTGCCAGCGCCGCCTCGGGTGCAGCCGGCGCCTGGACCGACGTGATCAGCGCAAGGCAACGCCACATCAGGACGCCCGGATACCGCCGGGCCATCTCGTCAAGCTGAGCCAGCCGGGCATTTCGGTCCGCGCCGTGCAGCGGCCGGAGGTCGGTGATCGCCTCGGCGAAGAACAACCCGACCGAGAACTCCGGAGCCTGCTGAGCCGCTTCCCGGGCCTGGTCGAAAAGCTTGTCGGCGTCACCGAAGCGGCCGTCGATCAGAGCCCGGACCAGACAGTAGACCGAGGCGTACCACTGGAACTCAGGATGATCGAGTTGATCTGCGCCGTCGGCCAGCGCTGACAGTTCGGCGTCCATCCTGGCCAGGTCCCCAGCCTCAAGCAGGCGGGTGACGTAGGCGGCTCGGCCGGCGAGCTCCAGTTGCGTCTCACCGGAACGTCGCGCGAGCTCGATGATCTGGGCCGCCAGCTGCAGTCCCTCGTCCAAGCCCTCGGGGCCGCGGAGGACGTAGTGCCGCGCATGCAGCGCGTGGGCCAGCGTGGCTGGATCATCCGCGAGCTGCCTTGCGGTCACGATGGCCTCGTCGGCAAGGGCAAGGCTGCGATCACGGTCAGGCGACCAGAACAGCTCGGTGGCCAGCCGCGCCTGAAGTCGAGCGAGCTCACCGGTGGGACGTCCCGGCTGCGCGGCGAGCGCTTCCTCGAGCAGGGCGACCCGCCCGGCCTGCGTCACGCCGAACAGCATGCCCGCCATGGAAGCGCCGAGTGCGGCCCGGGCAAGCAGTCTCGCACCACCTGCCGTCCGGGCAAGGGACACCGAAGCCTCGTAGGCGGCCTGGGCTGCGGCGAACCGCCCGCGTCGAGCCTGCAAACGGGCGACGGCGAGGGCCAGGTCGACCCGCACGCCGCGCGGGTCACGAGCCGGCCCGAACACGGCGACGCGTAGGTCGTCCGCAACGGTGTCGAACACGTCCCGCCACGGCCGTCCAGAATCCAGTTTGTGTTCGAGGTCCGCGGCCGCATCCGCTGCCCAACGCAGGTGCTCGGCAAGGACGTCCGGCTCGTCGCCGCTGGCGGCCAGCCGTTCGTGGGCATAGTTGCGCACGACCTCAAGCATCCGCCACCTGCTGCCCGCCGGCCCGCGCTCGTGCACGAGCAGGCTCTTGTCGGTGAGCCGGCCAATGACGTCGATCACGCCGGACACCCCGGCCGCGCCGTGGCTCACGGCTGCGGCCGCCGACAGATCGAACCCGCCGACGAACACGCTCACCCGGCGAAAAAGCGTGCGTTCGGCGTCGTCCAGCAGGTCGTGACTCCAGTCGAGCACCGCCCGGACCGAGCGGTGCCGCTCGCTCATGCCGCGCCCGCCAGAGAGCAGAACAAGGCGGTCGCCCAGGCCGGCCAGTAGTCCGTCCAGCCCGATCGACGCACAACGCGCCGCCGCCAGCTCGATCGCCAGGGGGACGCCGTCGAGCCTGGCACAGACCTCCCCGACCAGTTCCGGGTCCGTGTCGAGTTCGTCCCCCAACGCCCGGACCCGGTCGATGAACAGGGCCGCGGCTTCCGACCCCTGCGCCGGATCCGCACTGGATGGGGTGAGCGAAAGTGGTGGGAGAAGCATGACGCGCTCACCGCGTACGCCGAGCCGCTCCCGGCTGGTGGCCAGGACGGTGACGTCCGATCGCTCGATGAGCCGCGCCGCGAGCACTCCCGCGGCGTCGATGACGTGCTCGCAGTTGTCGAGAACCAGCAGGCTCGGCTCGCCGGTGAGCCGCTCGACGATGACATCCTCAACCGCGCGGTCGGACCGGTCGGCAGCACCGAGCCCGGCCGCGACGGCCTGCGGCACGAGTTCGGGCGTGGCCGGAACCAGGTCCACGAACACCACGCCGCCGCGGAACTGGGGCGCCACCGAGTCGGCGGCCGCGACCGCCAACCGGGTCTTTCCCACGCCGCCGGGTCCGGTGAGGCTGACCAAGGAGTAGCGAGCCAGCAGCTCACGTAGCTCGGCCAGCTCGTTCGTCCGGCCGACGAATGCCGACCGGGGAGACGGCAGGCCCGTGGAGCGTGCGGCGACCGTCCCGCCTGGCGGTGCGCTGGTTGGCGACGCGGGCTGGGGCGCCTGAAGGGCCGGATCATGCGCGAGGACGGCGGCTTCGATCGCGCGCAGTTCGGGGCCTGGTTCCACGCCGAGCTCGTTGAGCAGGACGTCCCGGGCACGCTGGTAGGCGTTGAGGGCATCGCCCTGGCGCCCGCCGCGGTACAACGCGATGCAAAGCTGTGCCCACCGGCGCTCCCGCAGCGGCGTCCGGGTGACGGCCGCTTCGAGCTCACCGACGAGGTCGCCGCTATGACCCGTCGCGAGCAGCGCATCGGTACGCCCGTCGACGACCGCTTCGTACTCCTCGGTCCAGCGGGTGATCTCCCCGGTGCCGCGCTGGGTCGGCGGCAGTTCCGGTGGTCCCCGCCAGAGATTCAGAGCGTGCGAGTAGTGATCGACGGCCAAGTCCTTGTAGCCGGCTTCCATGGCGGCGCGGGCGGCGGCAGCGGCGGCCTCGAAGGCCGCGGCGTCGGAAGTGCCGCCTGCGGCAAGCCGCCACCCGGCCCCTTCGGTCACGAGTGCCTCGACGCCCAGTATCCGGCGCAACATTGAGATATGCGTCTGAAGCGCCTTGTGGGCGGTCCGCGGCACGTCGTCACCCCACAGCAAGTCCTGGATGACTGCGGCCGGCACGACCCGTTCGGCGTTGAGCCCGAGTAGGGTCAGGATCGCACGGGGCTTCGCTCCCGCGACTGCCACGGGGCGGCCCCCTCGCCGCACCTCGAGTGCACCGAGCACCCTCAACTCGATCGCCTGCGGAACGCCCACCTGATATCCCGCCTGTCGTCGCGCTCCGATTCTTTACTCGTTCACGACTCTTCCTTGACCTGTGGCCGCGACAGTACATGAGGGGCAGGTTGGTGGCCGTAGCGACTCGACCTCGGGGGGCCGGCTTTCGGGCCGAGGAGGACTCGCTTGCGGCCACCAATGGCCTGCCCCCGTCTTGTCGTCGTTGGGGGCCGCCATGGGCGATTCAGTAGATCTGTACATACGCGCCGCTGACCTCTTCGACAGTCACGTGCGGGCCGTTCGGCCGGACCAGTGGGGCGAGCCCACACCGTGCGCCGAATGGAACGTTCGGCAGTTGGTGAACCACGTCACCGTCGAGGACCTCTGGGTGCCACCACTCCTTGCGGGCAAGACAATCGCAGACGTCGGGGACGCCTTCGATGGTGACCAACTCGCTGACGATCCCATTGCTGCCTGGTCCAACGCGTGGTCGGATGCTCGGCGATCAGCCCTCGAACCGGGGTCGGCGACACGTACCGTCCATCTCTCGTACGGAGACGACAAGGCCAGCGAGTACCTCCTGCAAATGTTCGCCGACCATCTCATCCACGGGTGGGACCTGGCCCGGGCAATTGGCGCAGACACGTCGCTTCCAACCGATCTCGTGGACGAATGTGCCACGTACTTCGCCCGCATGGAGCCCTTGTACCGCGACATCGGTGTGATCGCACCGGCTGTCGAGGTGC
>JASLBX010000161.1 GCA_030146385.1 Jiangellaceae bacterium
GGCTCGACGAACAGCGTCCCGCGCTCCTGGAGGTTGAACATTGCATAGGACGTCGCCATCCCCGAACGGTCGGCTACCAGCGAGCCGGTCGGCCGCGTCCGCAAGTCGCCGAACCACGGCTCATACCGGTCGAACACCTGGTGTGCCATGCCAGTGCCCCGGGTCTCGGTGAGAAAGTCGGTGCGAAAGCCGATCAAACCCCGGGCCGGGACGACGAACTCCATCCGTACCCAACCCGTGCCGTGGTTGGTCATGTGCTCCATCCGGCCCTTGCGCGAGGCCAGGAGTTGGGTGATCGCACCCAGGTAGTCGTCCGGGCTGTCGATGGTCAGCCGCTCGACCGGCTCGTGCACCCGCCCATCGATCTCCCGCGTGACCACCTGCGGCTTACCGACGGTCAGCTCGAGGCCTTCGCGCCGCATAGTCTCGACGAGGACGGCCAGCGCCAGCTCGCCGCGTCCCTGCACCTCCCAGGCGTCGGGACGCTCGGTCGGCAGCACCCGCAACGACACGTTGCCCACCAGTTCGGCGTCCAGCCGCTCCTTGACCAGTCGCGCGGTCAGTTTCGTCCCGCCCGACCGTCCGGTCAGCGGCGAGGTGTTGGCGCCAATGGTCATCGACAGCGCCGGCTCGTCCACCATGATCAGCGGCAGCGGGCGCGGGGCGTCGAGGTCTGCCAGCGTTTCGCCGATCGTGATCTCGGGGATGCCGGCGATTGCGATGATGTCGCCAGGGCCAGCCACCTCTGCGGGCACCCGCTCCAGCGCGTCCGTCATCAGCAGCTCGGTGATCTTCACCGGCTGCACCGAACCGTCGCGCCGGCACCAGGCCACCTGCTGCCCCTTGCGGATCTCGCCAGCGTGGACCCGGCACAACGCCAGCCGGCCGAGGAACGGCGAGGCGTCCAGGTTGGTGACCTGCGCCTGCAACGGAGCGCCGTGCTCAAAACCCGGTGCCGGGACCGTCGCCAGGATGGTCTCGACGAGCGGCGTGAGGTCGGGGGAGTCGGGCAACGCGCCGTCGGCCGGACGATGGAGCCCCGCCCTGCCCGCGCGGGCGGACGCGTAGACGATCGGAAAGTCCAGCGCCGACTCGTCAGCGCCGTCTTCGAGCAGGTCCATGAACAGCTCGTACGTCTCATCGACGACCTCGGCGATTCGGGCGTCGGGACGGTCGGTCTTGTTGACGACGAGCACGATGGGAAGCCGGGCGGCCAGCGCCTTGCGGAGGACGAACCGGGTCTGCGGCAACGGCCCCTCCGACGCGTCCACCAGCAGGACCACGCCGTCGACCATGGCCAAGCCGCGCTCGACCTCGCCGCCGAAGTCCGCGTGCCCGGGTGTGTCGATGATGTTGATCGTCGTCTCACCCCACCGCACGGCCGTGTTCTTGGCCAGGATCGTGATGCCCTTCTCCCGCTCGAGATCTTCGGAGTCAAGCACCCTGTCGGTAAGCGTTTCGTGCGCGCCGAACGCGCCGGACTGCCTGAGCAGGGCGTCGACCAGCGTGGTCTTGCCATGATCGACATGGGCGACGATGGCGATGTTGCGCAGCTCACTGCGGACCGGCATGTGGGGGGTGCTCGTTTCTACGCGAAGGGGATGACGTTCAATAGTACGGCGCTCGTACAGCCGGCCCGGTTGGCTGGACGGGCGTCCGCTGGGTGAGCACCGTCGCAGGCGTACGCCCCGAAGGTCACAGTCTGGTTGCGGAATGTTCCGGCATCTCGCCCCAGTTTGCGCCCGAACGAGGCGGACGCCTAGAACTATCCGGGGGAAGTGCGCCGGCTGAACCGCGCGCCGGCGTCGGCCGCCCACCTAACGCCACGCCGCCATGTGCACGAAGCAGGGCAAGTGGCCCTTGACCCGAGGAGGACGTCCATGCGAATCGGATCTCGCACGGCAGTCATCGCCGGTGCCGCCGGATTCGCGCTGGTCTTGGCCGCGTGTGGCGACGCGACCGACGACGAGGGCGGGGCATCGTCCGCACCGTCGGGCAGCATTGTCATCGGCGGCTGCAACCCCGAGAACCCGCTTATTCCGATGGCGACCAACGAGGTGTGCGGCGGCAACCCGCTGGACGCGGTGTTCTCCGGGCTTATCCGGTACGACCCGGAATCCGGCGAGGCCGTGAACGAGATCGCCGAGTCCATCGAGAGTGACGACAACCAGGTCTGGCGGGTCACCCTCAAGAACGGCTGGACGTTCCACGACGGTTCGCCGATCACGGCCCAGAGCTTCGTCGACGCATGGAGCTGGGGAGTGCATGGCGAGAACTCCGAGTACGGGCTCAACGAGTACTTCTTCGAGCCCATCGAAGGGTATGAAGAGTCGCGGGGCGAGTACGACGACGATGGCAACTATGTGCCCGGTTCCGGTTCGGAGACGCTGTCCGGCCTGGAGGTCATCGACGACCGTACGTTCACCATCACGCTCAATGCCCCAGAGGCCGGCTTCCCGCTGCGCCTCGGCTACACCGCATTCGTGCCGCTGCCCGAGGCCTTCTACGACGACCCGGAGGCATTCGGCCAGCAGCCGATCGGCTCGGGCCCGTTCCGGCTGGTCAGCTGGAACCAGAACCAGAGCATCCAGCTCGAGGTGTACGAGGGCTACCAGGGCGAGATCAAGCCGAAGGCCGAGCAGATCACGTTCCGCATGTACCAGCACCGCGACGCCGAGTACGCCGATCTGCTCGCCGACAACGTCGACGTCGTGACCCAACTGCCGCCGAGCGCACTGGCCGGCGAGGCGTACCGGGCAGACCTCGGCGACCGGTACATCGAGCGGGAGGCCGGTGTTATCCACACGATCACGTTCGCGTCGCCGGAGGTGAAGCCCGAGCTGGACGATCCGAACCTGCGCAAGGCCATCTCGCTGGCGATCAACCGCGACTTGATCATCGACAACATCTTCCAGGGCCAGTACACCGCAGCGACCGGCTGGGTCTCGCCGGTCGTCGACGGTTACGTGCCGGACCAGTGCGGCGAGTTCTGCACGTACGACGCGGAACTGGCGAGGACGTACCTGGCCGACTCCGGTTTCGAGGGCCCGATCATCTTCGGTTACAACGGCGACGGAGCACACGACGAGTGGGTCAACGCGGCCTGCAACAGCATCAGCAACGCCCTGGACATCGAGTGCCAGCCACACCCGGTGCCGCTGTTCGCCGAGTTCAGACAGCAGATCAACGCCCGCGAGACCGGCGACATGACGATGTTCCGTAACGGCTGGCAGATGGACTACCCGTCGATCGAGAACTTCCTCACTCCGCTGTACGCCACCGGCGCGTCCGCGAACGACGGCGACTACAGCAACGAGGAGTTCGACGACCTGGTCCGCCAGGCCGCCCAAGCGCAGGACGACGAGGCGCTGGAGCTCTACCAGCAGGCCGAGCGCGTGCTGGCCGAGGACTTGCCGGTCATCCCGCTGTGGTACGCCAAGACCATCGCGGGCTACTCGACCCGGGTCGCGCCGGAGTCGGTGAACATCACGCCGTTCGGGACGCTGGATCTGCTCAGCATCACCGGGCGCTGAGTATCGCCGCACCAGGCAATGGGGCGCTACGTCGCGCGGCGACTGCTGCAAATGATCCCCGTGATCATCGGGACGACGTTCCTCATCTTCGCCCTGGTGTGGGCTCTGCCCGGTGACCCTTTCACGGGCAAGTGCGGCGACCGGCCGTGCCCGCCCGAGTACGTCGCGGCGATGACGGACAAGTTCGCCCTAGACGCGCCGCTGCCCATGCAGTACGTCGCGTACCTCGGCCGCCTGGTGCGGGGCGACTTCGGCGAGACGTTCAGCGGGCTGAGTGTCGCCGACGCCCTCGTGCGGGTGTTTCCGACCACGATCAAGCTGGCGCTGCTGGCGATCGCCATCGAGGTGGTCATCGGCATCGCGGCAGGAATCGTCGCCGCTCTGCGGCGCGGCTCGTACGCAGACACCCTGGTCCTGGTGAGCACGCTCGTCGTGATCTCTATTCCGGTGTTCGTGATCGGCTACGCCCTTCAGTTCATGCTGGGCATCAACCTCGGCCTGTTTCCGGTCACCGTGTCGGAGGAGGCGGGGCTCACCGAGCTGGTCCTGCCGGCGTTCGTCCTGGCCAGCACGTCGCTGGCGTACGTGGCCCGGCTGATGCGCGCCAACCTCGCCGAGAACCTGCGGGCGGACTACGTGCGAACGGCAACCGCCAAGGGCCTCAGCAGCCGGCGGGTGGTGGGCGTCCACACCGTGAAGGCGTCACTGATTCCCGTCGTGACGTTCATCGGTGCGGACCTCGGCGCGCTGCTCGGCGGTTCGATCGTGGTGGAGGGCATCTTCAACATCGACGGTGTCGGTGGGCTGATCTTCGAGAGCATCCGCCGGTACGAAGGGGCCATGGTCACCGGGGCCGTCACCGTCCTCGTCCTGGTCTTTCTGTTGGTGAACCTGCTCGTCGACCTGCTGTACGCGGTGCTCGACCCGAGGATCCGCTATGACTGAGACTCGGGTGAGCGTCCAGCCGCCCAGCCCGCCGGACGGGCCGCCGACCGAGCTCGGGGGCAGGCCGGCCGCTCGGCGGGCAGCTGGGCCGCGGCATCGGGCGAGCCGGCCCCGGTCGCTACTCCGGGACGCATGGCACGACCTGCGGCGGAGCCCGGTGTTTATCGCGTCCGCGGTGGTCATCGCCATACTCGTGATGATCGCCGCGTTTCCGGGGCTGTTCACCAACACCAGCCCGACCGTCTGCGACCTTGCCTTTAGCCGGCAGGGGCCTAGCGCGGAGGCCTGGTTCGGATATGACGTCCAGGGGTGTGACGTGTACGCCCGGACGATCTACGGGGCACGAGCGTCCGTCCTGGTCGGCGTCCTGTCCACGGTGGGCATCGTGATCATCGGCGGGGTGATCGGGATGCTGGCCGGGTTCTACGGGCGGTGGGTGGACGCCGTGCTGTCGCGGTTCCTAGAGATCTTCTACGGCATTCCGTTCCTGCTCGGCGGGATCCTGGTGCTCGCGTCGTTCCCGTCTGGCGCCGGGACGCCGCGATGGGTGACGATCGGCAAGGTATCCCTGACGCTATCGGTGCTGGGCTGGACCGCCCTCGCCCGGATCATGCGCTCGACCGTGTTGCAGGTGCGGCACGCCGACTACGTGCAAGCGGCACGCGGGCTCGGAGCCAGCGGTCCGCGGCTGCTGCGCCGGCACGTGCTGCCGAACGCGATGGCATCGGTGATCGTCTACGCGACGATCATCCTGGGTGTTCTGATCGCGGTCGAGGCCACGCTGTCGTACCTGGGCATCGGCCTGCAGCCACCGGTTGTCTCCTGGGGTGTCGACATCAGCCACGCCACCACATACATCCGGCAGTCGCCGCACATGCTGCTGTTCCCGGCCACGTTTCTGTCGGTCACGGTGCTGGCGTTCATCATGCTCGGCGACGCCGTACGGGATGCGCTCGATCCCAAGCTGCGCTAGGTCGGCCTCCGGCGACCCGGACTGAGCCGGGCTGCGCCCAAGCTACCGGCGAGTAAAGGGTTGACGCGTTACAAGATCGGGCGTTCTATGACCGGAGAGTGTCACATTTCACACCGTGGTGGGGGGCGACGTGGCCACAGCTTCTATGCCGGCGGCGTCACTGCACGGTCGATGTGGCCGCTGCGACCCCCCAATTGTGGGGCTCTTCGTCCGGTTCAACCAGCGAGCAAACGATCAGGCGGCGCAGCCGAGGTCCCCACCGTGAACATTAGCGCGCCCGAGTTATGCCTGGCCGTTGCGCCGTTCCAGGGATAGACCTCTCAGACGGCGTCGACCGGTCAGGCCGACCCAGTGACACCAACCACATCAACGGAGAGGAAGGTCGGTCATGGCATCTAGACGCCCCGTCATCATTGCCGCCGCCGCGGCCCTCGTGCTCTCGGGTGCCGCGTTCGCAGCACCCGCCGCCAATGGTGAGAACGTCGGTTCGGAACTTGAGTCGGCTGATGCCGAGGACCTCGCGATCAATCACGTCAGGCAGCATGCCGACGATCTCGGTGTGACCGCTGAGGATGTAAGCGACGTCTTTGTCTTGTCCAGCTACACCAGCCAGCACACCGGTGTGACGCACGTCAACTTGCTCCAGCGCTATAAGGGCCTGGAGGTCTTCGACGGCCACGCCACGGTCAACATCATGCGCAACGGCAGCGTGCTCTACGTCGGCAACAGCCTGGTCGGTGATCTGCGCGAGGCAGCCGACACCGCAGAGCTCGACGCCATCGAGGCGGTCGAGGCCGCAGCCGACGAGCTTGATCTCGATGAGCCCCGCGGCCTTCGCGTCATGCGAGCGGCTCGCACTGCGGGCGCGGAGACGATCCTCACCGGCGGCGGGATCTCGGACGAGCCCATCCCGGCGAAGCTTGGCTGGCAGCCGACGGACGACGGGCTCCGGCTGGCCTGGCGGCTGGTCATCGACGACTCGTCGGACGACCATGTTTTCGAGGCGACGGTGGATGCCACGACCGGTGAACTTCTCGCGGTTGAAGACTGGGTTTCGGAACACTCGATGAACGAGCTCACTGCGCGGCTGGCCCGTGGTACGTCCGCGTTGTCCGCCACTATCGGAGCCCAGACCACGTCAATCACACCGGGCACCATCAGCCCTGTCGATGACGGATCGAGTTACCGGGTCTACGCACCGCCGAAGGAAAGCCCCAACGACGGCGACCGCACGCTGGAGACCAACCCAGCTGACGCGACCGCGTCGCCATTCGGATGGCACGACATCGATGGCTCTCCTGGGGCCGAGTTCACGATCACGCGCGGCAACAACGTCCACGCCTACAACGACTACAACAACAGCAACTCAACTGAGGAAGGACTCTCCCGCTTCGTGGTCGACCCGCCATCGCCGGCTGCTGGGGAGTACAGCCACGCCGGCGCGGCCTTCGGCCCGCGTGCGACCCCCGACAACTTCTCCGGCGACATCGTGCTGGTCAACGACGGCGACGGAGACGACTTCCCGAACAACGGTTGCCAGCCGTTCACCGTACCGGCGGGTGCGATCGCGCTGCTCGACCGCGGTGAGTGCAACTTCACCGTGAAGGTCGCTAACGCCCAAGCGGGTGGTGCCAGCGCAGTGGTGGTGGCTAACAACGTGGCGGGCAGCCCCTTCACGATGGGCGGCTCCGACCCGACGATCACCATCCCCTCCATTATGATCTCGCTGGCCGACGGCAACACGATCAAGGCCGGGCTGCCCGCGACCGGAAGTATCCAGATCATTGATCCGGGGATCCCGATCGAGCCGAATGGCGGGCCGGACCTGACGTTCGACTTCCCGCTCGATCTGGCCGACCACCCGCACGAGTCCTCGGAGGCAGCGACGACCAACCTGTTCTACTGGTGCAACACCGCCCATGACCTGTTCTACCTTTACGGCTTCGATGAGGCGTCGGGGAACTTCCAGGCGAACAACTACGGTCGTGGCGGGGTCGGCGGCGACGACGTCCGGTGCGAGGCGCAGGACGGCGGCGGCATCAACAACGCCAACTTCTTCACGCCGGCGAACGACGGCGGTCAGCCACGGATGCAGATGTATCTGTGGAACGTCGGGCCCGACCCACTGCGTGACGGTGACCTCGAGTCCGGGATCATCTTCCACGAGTACGGTCACGGCCTGTCGAACCGGCTGACCGGCGGTCCCGGAGTCAACTGCCTGGCCGGCGTCGAGCAAATGGGCGAGGGCTGGTCCGACTACGTCGCGATCGCGGCCCTCATCGACCCGGCGCTCGACGACCCTCAGGGGCCGCGCGGCATGGGTACGTACGCGCTGTGGCAGGACGACCCGCCGCGCCAGGGTGCGGGTATCCGTCCGCGTCCGTACTCGCGCAACATGGACATCAACCCGCTCACGTACGACAGCATCAAGACCGGCGCTTGGTTCGGTGGCAGCCTGGCCGTTCCGCACCACATTGGTTCTACCTGGGCGTCGATTCTGTGGGACATGACGTGGGACCTGATCGACAAGCACGGGTTCAGCGACAACATCTACGAGAGCTGGGAAGCCGGCGGCAACAACCTCGCCTACCAGCTCGTGATCGACGGCCTCAAGCTGCAGGGCTGCTTCCCGGGCTTCGTGGATGGCCGTGACGCGATCCTCGTTGCGGACGAGGCTCTAACCGGTGGCGAGAACCAGTGCACGATCTGGGCGTCCTTCGCCCGGCGCGGCCTCGGCTACAGCGCCGAGCAGGGCGCGTTCAACGACCGCAACGACAACGACGAAGCCTTCGACACCCACCCGAACTGCCTGGAGGTCTTCACGCAACCTGTCGACGCCCCGTACGGCGACCTCAACACCGCCATCGCGGGGGACGTAGTCCCGCTGCGGTTCGACCTCGGCAGCAACCGGGGGCTGGATATCTTGGCCTCCGGCTCCCCGTACTCGCGCGAGGTCGACTGCGAGTCGCTGCACCCGGTGAGCCAGTTGGAGGACTCGTTGACGCCACGATCCGTTCCAGTCGCGGCGGAGACGCCGGGCAACGCGCGTCTAACCGTCAACAAGGAGGGCGTCTACACGTACCCGTGGCAGACGGACGAGGCGTGGGCCGGCACCTGTCAGGAGCTCGTCCTGACCCGCGATGACGGCGTCCAGCACCGCGCGTTCTTCGCATTCGTCGAAGGCGACTGATATCGGAGGGAGCTAGCCGAATGGCCAAGCCGGTTGATCACGTTCA
>JASLBX010000164.1 GCA_030146385.1 Jiangellaceae bacterium
GTGCACTGTCGTCGCGGCCGAGGTGATGGTGATGCCGCGCTCCTGCTCCTGCTCCATCCAGTCCATCGTGGCGGCGCCATCGTGGACCTCACCGATCTTGTAGTTGATGCCGGTGTAGTACAGGATCCGCTCGGTCGTCGTGGTCTTACCCGCGTCGATGTGGGCCATGATCCCGATGTTTCGGACCTTGGCCAGGTCAACCGCGCGAAGATCAGTCGCCATTGCCGTGCGTTCGCTTCCTTGTCGAAGTGTTGGGGCTGGTCTTGGTCACCAGCGGTAGTGAGCGAAGGCCTTGTTGGACTCCGCCATCTTGTGGGTGTCCTCGCGCCGCTTCACGCTGGCCCCCAGGCCGTTGGAGGCGTCGAGGATCTCGTTCATCAGGCGCTCGGTCATCGTCTTCTCGCGCCGGGCACGGGAGTAGCTGACCAGCCACCGCAGGGCCAGCGTGGTGCTGCGGCTCGCGCGCACCTCGACGGGCACCTGGTAGGTCGCGCCACCGACGCGGCGGCTGCGGACCTCAAGGGTGGGCCGGACGTTGTCGAGCGCGCGCTTGAGCGTGATGACCGGGTCGGTGCCGGTCTTGTCGCGGCAGCCTTCGAGGGCGCCGTGCACGATGCGCTCGGCGACCGACTTCTTGCCGTCCGTGAGGACCTTGTTGACCAGCTGAGTCACCAGCGGCGAGTTGTATACCGGGTCGACGACGACCGGTGTCTTCGGGGCTGGACCCTTGCGCGGCATCAGCTCTTCTCCTTCTTCGCGCCGTACCGGCTGCGCGCCTGCTTGCGGCCCTTGACGCCCTGCGTGTCGAGCGAGCCGCGGACGATCTTGTAGCGAACACCCGGGAGATCCTTCACCCGGCCGCCACGGACGAGCACCATCGAGTGCTCCTGCAGGTTGTGCCCGACGCCCGGGATGTAGGCGGTGACCTCGATTTCGCTGGTCAGCCGGACACGCGCAACCTTCCGAAGAGCCGAGTTCGGCTTCTTCGGCGTGGTGGTGTAGACGCGCAAGCAGACGCCACGGCGCTGCGGGCTTCCCTTGAGCGCCGGGGTCTTGTTCTTGGCGACCTTGTCCTGGCGGCCCTTGCGGACCAGCTGCTGGATCGTGGGCACTACGTCTCCGTTGTCCTTCGTGCGGATACTGGCGTCGGTTGGTCTGTGGGTGCCGCCGGCCGGCTGCCTGCCGGTGGCGGGGCGTCGTGGCGGGCCGGCCTGCGGCACGACCCCCGCGGTCGGGCGTGTCGCGCCCGTCCACCCCGACACCGCTGTGAACCAGACGGCGTGGTTGGTGTTGCTCCGTCGTGCGCGCCGGCGCGGTTTCGACTGCGTCGAGGGCACAGCGGATGGCCCGGAGCGTTCCAGGCACGAGGAGTAAGGATACCCGCACGGGTAGGCGCAGGTCAAAGCGAGACCCGAGTCACCCCGGGTCCGCACCCTGTGTGGACAGTACCCCACCGGCCAAGCGCTCGTCACTACCCGTCTCACCTTGGCGTGTCCAACGAAACTGCCGCGGCCCGACCCTTCCCCCAACCCCCATGTTGGTCACCTGATCGCCGTTGTGTCACCTGATCGTTTACTGCCGAGCGATCAGGTGAGGTGTGCCGGCTATGACCAGCGACTGCGCGCAACCTTGGTCATCTGATCATCTGCCGTGGTGCATAGCGTAGATGATCAGATGGACTGGTCGGACGCTGATCTGCGCGGATACGAAACTTAGTCACCTGATCGTCTGTGGCTGTTCCGAAGTAGAAGACGATCAGGTGGCCTCCAGTCGCACCGACCTGCGCAACCACGCCGAATGCCTTGTCTGATCGTTACTCGGCGTTCGCAGCCAGTTGTCCACACCCAGCACTGTGGCGCGTCGTAATCCACAGATTGGCTGGTCCGTCCGATATGTCGCCCACAGGTCGGCCAACGTGGAACGCATGACAGCGCTTCCCGCCGAGCCGTTGCCCGAGGATGAATGGCAGCTCATCCTCGAGTTGCAGCACGGCGTCGCCCACCGGTCGGACATTCCTGCCGAGTTCGTCCGCGATGTCGAATGGAAACTGACGCGCGGTATATGGCGACGTCTGTCGCGCGACGTCTTCGTCAACCACAACGGCCCGCTGACGGCCGAGCAGAAGCTATGGGTCGTCATTAAGGCAGCCCCACCCGGGTCGGCGCTCGCTGGACGGACGGCCGCCCAGCTCGGTGGACTGAAAGGCTTCGAGCCAAACAGGGTCTACCTCACCGTCCCATGTGGCACGTCGATGCCTCAGCTTCGTGGAGTGGATCCGGTCGTGCACTACTCGCGGTATCTCGACTCGCGGGACGTCAATCCGGCGGCGAAGCCGCGCCGCACGCGTCAGCCACGGGCCCTCCTCGACGCCGCGTCGTGGGCGGACGCCGATCGGCAAGCGAGAGCGATTCTCCTTGCCGGCGTACAGCAACGCCTCGTCAGACCGGATCATCTCACCGAAGCACTTCCCCGCCGGGGCCCATGTCTACGCCATGCCCTGATCGAGGAAACGATCGCAGACGCTGCAGGTGGCATCGCGTCTGTCCCAGAACGTGACTTCGAAGAGATTCGACGGCAATGGGGCCTACCGACGCCGACTCGCCAGCGGGTTGTGCAGCGACAGAACGGGCGGTTCTACCTGGACGTTGACTGGGAAGAGTTCAACGTCTCATCGGAAATCGACGGCATGCCACACCTCACGGTGCTCAGCTGGGACGCGGACCTGGACCGAATGAACGAGATCGCCATCGACCACCGGACGCTCCTACGGTTCACGTCCTATGCCGTGCGCCACCGAAAGCCGGCCGTTGGAAACACCCTCGTTCGAGCTCTCACCAGTCGCGGCTGGTGCCCGTGAGTCGTCGCTGGCCAATCGCAGCACCGGCAACGTCCGGTGCCTGCGGTGGTGCAAACCATGGCGGGCCATTTTCAAGCGCGCGGTCGATCCACCAGCAAATGCGTGGATGCCAGGCGCGGGCCTGATCGACCGCGAGCCACTGGACGTCAAGCGTCTCATCGTCCGGTGTTACTCTCAGCTCGCCGCCAGTGGCCTTGCACCGGAACGTAATGTCGAGAAACTGGACCTGATCTCCGTTCGGAAACGTGTGTGGCCGCGAGCCTCGACTGCTACACGCACTCCCGTTTCCTCGAGGATTTCGCGTGCAACGGCGAGTGCTGGCTGCTCGCCCGGTTCGACGATCCCGCCCGGCAGCCACCAGTTGCCTGTATCGGCCCGGCGGTGCATGAGCACCTGATCGTCTTCAATCACGACACCAACTGCGCCGACGAGCGGCAGTAAGTCGTGGCCAATCCGGTCACTTAGTCGAGCAACAAACTCCGGCACTGGCACCGCGTCACGCTACCACCGGCGCGCGTCCACCCGGGTCAGAAACGATCAGAGGACTATGTCTCGCAAAGTCGCAGGTCATCGGGGTGCGGGTCATCTGA
>JASLBX010000167.1 GCA_030146385.1 Jiangellaceae bacterium
TCCGCCAACTCCACTAGGCGTCTCGGTGCCGTACCACCCGCGTGCGCCTGGTGCGGCACCTACCGGCATGCTGAACGTGATCATTCGGAGCCACCCTCCACGAGGGGGGCGGGATCGGCTTCGCCGACCTCCGTCAGGATCGGCTGGACCCCTTCGTCGATCACGTCGATCAGCGGCTTCGGGAAGAATCCGATCACGAGGATCGCGGCCGCGAGCGGCGCCACGATCGCCAGCTCGCGGCGACGCAGGTCGGGGAACGACGCCGTCTCGGTCCGGACAGGCCCGGTCATCGTCCGCTGGTACAGAAGCAGTATGTAGAGCGCGGCCAGGATGATCCCCACCGTCGAGAACACGGCCGCCGCCCGGTACCGGCTGAACGTCCCGACCAGCACCATGAACTCGCTGACGAACGTCGCCAGGCCGGGCAGTGACAGCCCCGCGAGGCCGAAGAACAGCAGGCTGCCGGACAGCACGGGCGCCGGCTTCTGCACGCCGCCGTAGTCCGACCACAGCCGCGAGCCGCGCCGCGAGATCATGAATCCGGCCACCGTGAACAGCGCGACCGTCGCCAGGCCGTGGTTGACCATGTACAGCGTCGCGCCCGTCCCCGCCTGCGAGGTCAGCGCGAAGATGCCCAGCACGATGAAGCCGAAGTGCGAGATCGAGGTGTACGCGATCAGGCGCTTGATGTCGGTCTGCCCGATGGCGAGCAGCGCGCCGTACAGGATGCTGATGACGGCGAGCACCACGATGGCCGGCGCGAACTCCTGCACCGCCGCCGGGAACAGCGGCAGGCATAGCGCGATCATGCCGAACGTCCCGACCTTGTCCACGATGCCGGACAGGTACGCGGCGTTGGACGGGGTCGCCTCCGCCGCGGCGTCCGGCAGCCAGGTGTGGAACGGCCACAGCGGCGCCTTGATTGCAAACGCGAACATGAAGCCGAGGAACAGCCAGCGCTGGGTCTCCGGCGCGATGTCCAACGCGATCAGGTCGGACAGCAGGAACGTCCCCTCGCCGGCCTGGACCGACTGGACGTAAATGCCGATAACGGCCGCGAGCATGATCAACCCGCCGAGCAGGTTGTACAGCAAGAACTTGACCGCCGCGTACTGGCGCTTCGGACCGCCGTACATCCCGATCAGGAAGTACATCGGGATCAGCATGGCCTCGAACAGGATGTAGAACAGCAACAGGTCCTGCGCCGCAAAGGCGCCGATCACCATCGCCTCGAGCAGCAACAGCATGGCGAAGAACGGCTTCGGCCGGCGTCCCTCCGGCTCGGCCTCCCGCCACATGGCCAGCAGGACGATCGGCGTGACGACCGCGGTCAACACGATCATCGTGATCCGGATGCCGTCGGCACCGAGCGCCCAGTGGACGCCAAACGCCTCGATCCACGTGTACTGCTCGGTGAACTGCACCGGCGCGCCGTCGGAGATAAAGGCCACACCTGCGACGACCGCGAGCGCGGCGGTCACCAGGCCGGCCCCGAGGGCCAACCTCTTGGCCACCCGCTCCAGGCCTTCGGGCACGAGCGCGGTCAGCAGGGCGCCGAGCACCGGCAGCGCGATCAGCGTGGTCAACCAGGGAAAGCTCACGGCAGCCTCACCAGCAACATGGCAACGACGACGACCGCCGCACCGGCGAGCATCGACAGTGCGTACGAGCGGACGAACCCGGTCTGGATCCGGCGCATCCGCGCCGACAGGCCGCCGAACGCAGCGGCCGTTCCACCGACCGCGCCGTCCAGACCCTTGTTCTCGGCGTAGACCAGCGACCGGGTCAGGTACTGGCCTGGACGCATGAAGACCGCCTCGTTGACGGCGTCACCGTAGAGGTCCTTGCGGGCTGCGACCGTGACAAACGACCCGGCCGGTGCGGTCGTCGGGACCGGTTGCCGGCCGAAGATCAGCCAAGCGATGGCGATGCCGGCCGCTACAGTGGCGACGATGATCGCCGTCAGCGCGATCGCCGGGATCGGCAGCTCGTGGTGCTCCTCACCGGTCACCGGCTCCAGCCAGTCGACGATGCCCCCGCCGATGTAAAGCAGCCCGAACCCGCCTACGACAGACAGCGCGCCGAGGATCCACAGCGGGACGGTCATGACCCGCCGCGACTCGTGCGGGTGCGCGTCCTCGGCCCACCGCTTGCGGCTGGCGAACGTCATCAGCATCACGCGGGTCATGTAGAAGGCGGTGATGCCCGCACCGAGCAGCGCCGCCAGCCCGTACATGAAGTGCTCGCCGAACGCCGCCTCGATGATCCGGTCCTTGGAGAAGAACCCGGCGAACGGCGGGACGCCGATGATGGCGAGATAGCCCACGGCGAACGTCGCGAACGTTACCGGCATGGCTCTGCGCAAGGCCCCGTACCGGCGCATGTCCACCTCGTCGTTCATGCCGTGCATGACCGACCCCGCGCCGAGGAACAGGTTGGCCTTGAAGAAGCCGTGGGTCAGCAGGTGGAAGATGGCGAACGCGTACCCTGCCGGCCCGAGACCCGCGGCGAGCATCATGTAGCCGATCTGACTCATCGTCGAACCGGCGAGGGCCTTCTTGATGTCGTCCTTGGCGGTACCGATGATCGCACCCATCAGCAGCGTGATCGCGCCGACGATGATGACGGCGGTCCGCGCGGCGGGCGCGCCCTCAAAGATCGCCGCGGCCCGGACGATCAGATAGACGCCGGCCGTCACCATGGTCGCCGCATGGATCAGGGCGGACACCGGTGTCGGGCCTTCCATGGCATCAAGCAGCCAGGACTGGAGCGGGAACTGCGCCGACTTTCCGCACGCCCCCAGCAGCAGGAACAACCCGATCGCGATCAGCCAGCCCTCGGAGGCCTCGGCGGCGGCCGGGAACACGCCGGCGAAGGCGGTCGTCCCAAAGACCACGAACATCGACATAACCGCCAGCGACATGCCGGCGTCACCGACCCGGTTCACGACGAACGCCTTCTTGGCGGCGACCGCCGCGGAGTCCTTGTGCTGCCAGAACCCGATCAGCAGGTAGGACGCCAGGCCGACACCCTCCCAGCCGACGTACAGGATGAGGAAGTCGTCGGCGAGCACCAGCAACAGCATCGCCGCGACGAACAGGTTCAGTTAGCCGAAGAACCGCCGTTGCCGCTCATCTTCGGCCATGTAGCCTATCGAGTAGAGGTTGATCACCGAGTCGACGCCCGTGATGAGCAGGACGAACGCCATCGACAACT
>JASLBX010000187.1 GCA_030146385.1 Jiangellaceae bacterium
GGCAAGCCGAGCACGTCGAAGTGCACCAATGGCCACATAGCACTTACCCCCAGAAAGAGAAGTCCGAAGACGAGCGAGGCGACGTCCGTGTCGTGGCGCTTCATCGCGTCACCTCCACCTTTCCGACACCCAGCTCGAGGTTGAGCGTGATCTCCCCGCCGCCCTCGCCGTCGTCGCCGAGATCGGTGTCCTGGCGCGAGCTGCCCGGGCCACCGGACCGGGCATCGAACGCCTCGATGGCACCGAGCCCCACCTCGGCATTGAGCGTGACGTCCGCTTCCGGCGGGACGATGACCCGCAACTCGCCGACCCCTTGCTCGATGTCAAGGCTGATCGAGTTGGAGTCCTCCAACTTGAGGAGTGACAGGTCGTAAACGACGCTGCCGGCGCCGTACTCCTGTGTTCCGGACGGCAACGCCTCGATCGACTCGGGCTGGACATTGACACTGCCGGCCGACTCCAGATTGAGCCCGTCGGCCACCACAAACACTGGAAGCGCGAGTGCCAGCACGATGCCAAGGCCGATCAGTCCCCGCGCCCGGCCGAACCAGGTGCCGATCAGCAGCCCGATTCCGACGATCGCGAGCGCGGTTGCGACGTACGCCGATCTCGGGATCGTGGCCCAGGTCGCATCGTTGATGGCGAGAATGCCCAGGGCGACGACGATGGCGCTGAGCGTGGCCGGCCCGAGCCACGAGCTCTTGGACTCCACCTTGGCCGGAGGCGGCGCCGCCGGCTCCAGGTAGTCCTCTGGCCCGGGCGGTGCCCAGTCCGGACCCTCGGGCCAACCCCGTCCATCTGCCCACCCGGTACCGGTTGAGCTGGCAGGTTGCTCCCCGGCGGAACCATCGTCCAGTGGCGCGGAGACCGACTGTGGCGGCGCCGATGCCGGTGTCGCTCTCGGTGGGGCGGACGCTTCCGCCGCCGCCGGCTCGACCGGCTCGGGTTCGGTCGCGGGACCTGGTTCGGTGGCACGACCTGGTTCGGTGGCCGCCCCCGGCTCGATGCGGGTCCACGGGTCCGCCGGTGCGGGCTCGTCGCCCGACGGCACGTACGCAGGGAATCCGGGGTAGTCGACGCCGGGAGCAGGTTCCTGTGCCCCCTGGCCGTCTTCGTCCTGGCGGCGCAGCAACAGCACCGCACCGACGACCGTAAGGATCATCAGCAGCCAGCCGATGCCGGACTCGAACATGCCGCCTGCACCCAGCAGAGCCGCGATCGCCAGCCCGGCGGCCAGGCACACCGTCCCAACCCCGGCCGGGTGATTGGCGTCGCGGCCCAGCGCCTGTTCGGCGATGGACGTGTCGGCGTCCTCGGTCGGAATGAGCAGCCAGCCCAGCGCGTACAGGACGATCCCGACCCCGCCGAACAGCGCGAGCACGGCCGTGACGATCCGCAGCAGCAACGGGTCGATGCCCAGCCGCACGGCGACGCCGCCGAGGACACCGGCCACGACGCGGTTGCTGCGGCTGCGGCGCAACCCGCGCAGGTCGGTGCTCAGGTTCGAGGTCGGAGACTCGCTCATGTCACCGATACTGCCGAGTGTCCTGCCGTCACACCATCAGGGATGACCCCGGCCGCACCCTGGTCTGCCCTCAGGGTCGGCGGAGGGCGCTCCCTCATGGCGTCGCGCGCCTGCGCGTGTGACCATCGTGGTGTGACGACGACCCAGCCTGCCTCCGAGCAGGAAGCGCACCGCGGTGCCGATGCCCGCGAGACGCCGCGGTTCGCTCGTCGCTCGGACGGCCGGCTGGTCGGTGGAGTGTCGACCGGGCTGGCGGTCCATCTCGGCGTCCAACCGCTCAGCGTCCGGATCGCGTTCGCACTGCTGACTGCGCTGGGCGGGTTCGGCGTCGCCCTGTATCTGGCGCTGTGGGTGTTCACGCCCCTCGATCAGACGATTGCCCGGGAGGAGGCCGATCGGGCTCCCGCGGGAGTGGCGGCAGCCACCAGGGCCGGAATGCGGGGCCGGATCCGCTCGACCCGGCCCGGCGACCTCGGGCAGCTAGCCGCACTGGTACTGCTCGGCCTCGGGATCGTTGGCCTGCTGCAGAACACCCCGCTCGGCATCAGTCCCGGCTTCCTGATCCCGCTGTTGCTCGCCGGATTCGGCGTCGCCTTGATCTGGCGGACCGCCGACGAGCAGGAGCGCGAGCGAATGGCGGAGCTCGTGCCCAAGGCGCCGTGGCTCGCGGCGATCACGGGCACCAACCGAACGGCCACGCTCATCCGGATCGCGGTTGGAGTGGCGGTCATCGTGGCCGGCATCGTCGCTTTCCTCGCCGGTCAGGGTGAGCTGGACGCGACGCTGGACGGGCTCCTGGGCGTCGTCGTGATCATTGCTGGGATCGCCCTCATCGGTGGGCCGTGGCTCTGGCGCATGTGGCGCGAGCTGGATGCCGAACGCCGCGAGCGGATCGTCTCCCAGGAGCGGGCCGACATGGCCGCCCACCTGCACGACTCGGTGCTCCAGACGCTGGCGCTGATCCAGAAGCAGGCGCATGACCCGCGGGCCGTCGTCACTCTGGCCCGGCGGCAGGAGCGAGACCTGCGGCGCTGGCTGTACGAGGATCAGGACGGGGAGCCGACCTCGTTCGCCGCGGCGTTGAAGAAGGCGGCGGCGGACATCGAGGACGCGCACGGCGTCCCGATCGAAGTGGTGACCGTCGGCGACTTCGATCTGGACGACTTGCGGCGAGCCGTCCTCAAGGCCACCGGTGAGGCCGCCGTCAACGCCGCCAAGCATTCCGGTGCCGACACGATCGACATCTACGCGGAGGTGGAGAGCGATGACGTCGAGGTCTTCGTCCGGGACCGCGGCGCCGGTTTCGACCTAGAGTCGATACCGGACGACCGGCTGGGTGTGCGACGCTCGATCATCGAACGGATGGAACGCCACGGCGGCAGTGCGCAGATCCGGTCAGCGCCCGGCGAGGGCACCGAGGTACGGCTGTCCACCAGAAAGGATGAGTCATGACTGAGCAGACGCCGATCCGTGTAGTGCTGGTCGACGACCATGCGATGTTCCGGACCGGCGTACGGGCCGAGTTGCGCGACTCCGTCGAGGTCGTGGGCGAGGCGGCCGACGCTCAGGAGGCGGTCGCGGTAGTCCTCGAGACACAGCCGGACGTCGTGCTGCTGGACGTACACCTGCCTGGTGGTGGCGGCGTCGAGGTGCTGCGCCAGGTGCATCCGAAGGCGCCGGACGTCCGGTTCCTCGCCCTGTCGGTGTCGGACGCCGCCGAGGACGTGATCGGGACGATCCGCGGCGGCGCGCGCGGGTACGTCACGAAGTCGATCACAGGGGACGACCTGGTGGCGGCGATCAAGCGGGTGGCCGACGGTGACGCCGTGTTCTCGCCGCGGCTAGCTGGCTTCGTGCTGGACGCCTTCGCGGGCGGAGATGCGCCCAGCGTGGACGACGATCTCGACCGGCTGACCCAGCGCGAGCGCGAGGTGCTGCGGCTCATCGCCCGCGGATACGCGTACAAGGAGATAGCCAAGGAGCTGTTCATCTCGGTCAAGACGGTCGAGACGCACGTGTCGGCGGTGTTGCGGAAGCTCCAGCTGTCCAACCGGTACGAGCTGACCCGCTGGGCCACCGACCGCCGCCTCGTGTGATCGGTAGGCTTGCCGGCCGTGAACTTCCTCTACAACCTGGTGCTCGTCCTCCATTTCCTCGGACTCGCCAGCCTGGTCGGCGGCTGGCTGGTGCAGATGCGGGCGCGGGGTGATCGATATGTCAGCCCGGCGATGCTCCACGGTGTGCTGACCCTGCTGGTCACGGGCGTGATCATGGTCGGCCTCGCTGAGGGCGTGGAGACCCTCGATCGCGATATCGACAATGCCAAGATCGCTGTCAAGCTCGGCGTGGCCCTGGTGGTCGCTGTGCTGGCGTGGTTCAACCGCCGGCGGCAGTCGATTCCGGACGGGCTGTACTTCGTGATCGGCGGGCTGGCCATCGCCAACGTCGTCGTGGCCGTCTTCTGGAGCTGACCTCCAGGGGCCGTTAGGACGGCTCCGCGGGCTACGGGCGGCGGTCGAGCACCTCGTAATGGGCTGCGCGTTCGTCGAAACGGGCCAGGACTGCCCGGGCGGCCGCCGGAACGTGACTGACCTCGTAGTCCTCTCCCACGAAGGCCTTGATCGAGTCGATGTCGTCGAACCACATGAGCGTCACAAACTCGACTTCGTCGCCGAGCTCACGTCGCATGAGGTCGATGTGCCGGAACCCGGCGATCTTCATGGCTTCGATGCCCGGAATCACCTCGCCACGGACCACGGACTCGTAGGCGTCAGCGTTCGCGGGAGTCGCCCATCCCCGCCACATGCGGCAGATCATCGTCGCTCCTCTCGGTTCGGCCTATGCCGCAGCGACGCTAACAGCCGGGACCGACAGGCATCGCCGTCCCGCTACTCCGGCACGGCTCAGGGGTGATTGTCGGGCCGTCCCCATAGACTCGTTGGCACGATGAGCGCTCTGTTCAACGACCTGCAGCTTTCCGCTCCTGACGCCTCAGAGGGAGGCAGTGGCGAGCGGCGCCGTACCGACCCTGAAACCATCCTGGAGGGCCTCAATCCGGCCCAGCGCGAGGCGGTAATGCACGCCGGCTTTCCGCTGCTGATCGTCGCGGGCGCGGGCTCGGGCAAGACCAGGGTGCTCACCCGTCGCATCGCGTACCTGCTGGCCGAGCGCGACGTCCACCCTGGGTCCATCCTCGCTATTACCTTCACAAACAAGGCGGCCGGCGAGATGAAGGAGCGGGTGGCCCAGCTGGTGGGCCGGCGGGCCAACATCATGTGGGTCTCGACGTTCCACTCGGCGTGCGTGCGCATCCTGCGCAAGGAGGCCAAGCGGTTCGGGTTCACTTCGTCTTTCTCGATCTACGACCAGGCCGACTCCCAGCGGCTGATGACGCTGGTGTGCCGCGAGCTCGACCTCGACCCGCGGCGCTACCAGCCGCGCCAGTTCAGCCACCAGGTCAGCAACTTCAAGAACGAGCTGATCGACTACGAGACGGCCCTCGCCCGCGCCGAGAACCACCACCAGAAGATGATCGCCGAGGCCTACGAGCTGTACCAGAAGCGGCTCACCGAGGCCAATGCGATGGACTTCGACGACCTGATCATGCTGACGGTCCATCTCCTGCAGGCGTTCCCGGACGTTGCTGAGAACTACCGGCGACGGTTCCGCCATGTGCTGGTGGACGAGTACCAGGACACCAATCACGCGCAGTACGTCCTGGTCCGCGAGCTGGTCGGCCAGAAGGTAAAGCGCACAGTCGACGGAGACGTCGTAGGTCGGGCCGAGCCCGCCATTGAACCGGCCGAGCTCTGTGTCGTGGGTGACGCTGACCAGTCGATCTACGCGTTCCGCGGTGCGACCATCCGCAACATCCTGCAGTTTGAGAAGGATTACCCAGACGCCAAGGTCGTCCTGCTCGAGCAGAACTACCGGTCGACGCAGACCATCCTGGCCGCAGCCAATGCCGTCATCTCGAAGAATCCCGAGCGCAAGCCGAAGCGGTTGTGGACCGACGCCGGCGACGGCACTCCCATCGTCGGATACGTCGCCGACGACGAGCACGCCGAAGCGCAGTTCGTCGCGGACGAGATCGACAAGCTGGGCGACGACGGCGTGGCAAAGCCGGGCGACGTCGCCGTCTTCTACCGGACGAACGCCCAGTCCCGTGTCCTGGAAGAGATCTTCATCCGGTTCGGCCTGCCGTACCGGGTGGTCGGGGGCGTCCGGTTCTACGAGCGGCGCGAGGTGCGCGACGCCCTCGCCTACCTCCGTACCCTCGCCAATCCCGACGACGCGGTGTCGTTGCGACGGATCCTCAACACGCCGCGCCGCGGCATCGGCGACCGGGCTGAAGGCGCGGTCGAGGCGCTAGCTCAGCGCGACGGAGTGACGTTTTGGCAGGCGCTCCGGCGGGCCGCCGACGCACCCGGCATCGCCACTCGGTCGCTGCGGTCGATCGAGTCGTTCGTCACCCTGATCGACGAGCTGCGCGGTCTGGTCGCCGACGGCGTCGGGCCGGCCAGCATCCTCGAGGCGGTCCTCGACCGGACGGGCTACCTCGACGAGCTGTCTGAGTCAGACGACCCTCAGGACGAGACGCGCATCGACAACCTCCGCGAGCTCATCGCGGTCGCCGGCGAGTACGAGGCGTCCAATGACGAGGGGACGCTCACGGGTTTCCTCGAACGGGTGAGCCTCGTCGCCGACGCCGACGAGATCCCTGAGGGCGAGGACCACGGCGGCATGGTCACGTTGATGACCCTGCACACCGCGAAGGGGCTGGAGTTTCCGGTCGTGTTCCTCACCGGCATGGAGGACGGCGTCTTCCCCCACCAGCGCTCGCTGTACGAGCCGCGGGAGTTGGAAGAAGAGCGGCGGCTGGCCTATGTCGGCATCACGCGGGCGCGGCAGCGGCTCTACCTCTCGAGGGCGGTGGTTCGCAGTGCCTGGGGAGCGCCGAGCCACAACCCGGCGTCCCGTTTCCTCACCGAGATCCCCGACCGGCTCATCCACTGGCGGCGAACGGAGGAGGACCAGACCCGGTGGCACCGCCCGCCGGCCACCCGCAGCCAACGGGCGGCGCCGAGCCGCGGATCCAAGCCGTCCCGGCCGGTGCCCGTGCTGTCCGCTGGCGATCGCGTCACACATGACACCTTCGGCCTCGGCACCGTTGTCGCCACCTCGGGAGCCGGTGAGCATGCGCAAGCCACCGTCGACTTCGGCGAAGAGGGCCTAAAGACCCTACTGCTCCGCTACGCCCCTGTGGAGAAACTCTGAGACTGGGGGTCGCAGGTTTCGATACCTGAGCGGCGTTACGGTTGGCGTCCACTGCTGGCCACGGGGCTGCTGTGTGAGGATCGGTCAATGGTGCGGCGATTGGCTCCACTGATCGCGGTTGGCGCGGTTGTCTTGGTTGCGCTGATCGCCGCTGTTGGTGGCCCGGTTCAGGTGGGTGAGCCGATCATCCCGTTCGACCTGCGCGATCCCGAAGCCACACCAGAAGCACCGTCGGAAGAAGTCGAAGAGGAGGAGCCCGAGGACGAGGAGGTGCCCGCCAACCCGTTAACCGTCGGGATCGTCCTCTACGTCGTCGTGGTGGGCCTCGCCGGCGTCTTCTTCGCCATTCGCGTGTTGGTCTGGCTGGCCAGCTGGCTGGTGAGTCGGCAGCGCGCAGTCCGGGGGGCCGACGTCCCGGATCCGAACATCACAGTGGCGGCGCTCCGGGAGGCCGCGGAGTTCGCGATTTTCGAAGCCGAAGCGGCGCGGCCTGGCTACGCCAGCGACGCGGTCGTCGCCTGCTGGGTCCTGCTTGAGCGAGCGGCGGCTTCCGCCGGAACGCCGCGGGAAGCGCCGCAGACACCGACGGAGTTCACCGCCGCCGTCCTCGCCGAGCACCACGCTGACCGTGATGCCGTCACGACCCTGCTGGCCCTGTACCACGAGGCCAGGTTCGGCGGAGCGCCGCTTCCGGACGAGGCTGCGTCCACCGCGGCGGCGGCCCTGCGCGCCATCGCGACGAGCCTGTCCCACGCCGCCGCAGGCCCGAAGGAGCGGTCGTGACCCGCCGCGACCTGCCGCGCATACTGCGCGTCCCCGCCCTCGTTGGATCGGCCTGCGGAGTGATCGGTTGGCTGTTCGGGGTCGTCCCCGCAGACGCGAGCATGATCGGTCTGCTGGTCGCCGCCGGTATCGCCGTCCCGCGGCTCGCCGTCCACCCGGAACCCGTCGTGTGGCCCGCTCCGCCCGATCCGAGCGGCATGGGTGCCTGGTACGACGTGCGGCGGCTCAGCACCGCGCTCAGCCAGTCCAGTAACACGCGCGACGTCTTCCAGAGCAAGGCACGACCCAGGTTGCGCGACCTTGCCGAGGCGCGGCTGGCACGGCAGGATGTTCGCTGGTCTGATCCCGCCGCCCGCCGACTGCTTACGCCGGATGTTTACGACCTGCTGGACGGAGCCGGTGTGGACATCGCCGGCCGCTCCCCCGTCGCATTGACTGACCTGGTGCTCGATCGGCTGGACGAAATGTCGAGCGGTCGTCCAACCGGACAGGAAGGATCTTCATGACCGAACCCGGAGTCGACCAGGGCGCGGTGCCCGCCACAGTCGACGAGATCGCCGCCGCTGGCAATGAGATCATGGAGGCGGTCGGGCTGGCGCTGGTCGGCCAGCGCGAGCCCATCCGTCTGGCGCTCGCCGCGATGCTGGCCGGTGGTCACGTCCTGATCGAGGACGTCCCCGGATTGGGCAAGACCTTGGCTGCCCGCAGCCTCGCCGCCGCGGTCGGGCTGGACTTCCGGCGGATCCAGTGCACGCCCGACCTGCTGCCTGCGGACGTGACGGGTTCTTATGTGTACGAGCAGGGCCGCCAGGGTTTCGTGTTCCACCCGGGGCCGATCTTCGCCGGCCTGCTTCTCGTGGACGAGATCAACCGGACGCCGCCGAAGACGCAGTCGGCGTTCCTTGAGGCGATGCAGGAGCGGCAGGTGACCGTCGAGGGTCACACGCACCCCCTGGCCGAGCCGTTCCACGTCCTGGCGACGGCCAATCCGATCGAGTACGACGGCACCTACCCGCTTCCCGAGGCGCAGCTGGACCGGTTCCTGTTGCGCTTGCACTTCGGCTACCCGGACAGTGGCGAGGAGTCCGCGGTGCTGCTGCGGCGCATCGCCCGACGGCAAGAAGAGGTCCTGGTGCCCGCCGTGATCGACGCGCCCGCTCTCCGCCGGCTGCAAGCGGGGATCGAACAGGTGGACGTCAATCAGGACGTGGCTCGATATTGCGTCGATCTGGTCCGGGCAACCCGAGAGCACCGCGCCGTGGAGGTGGGCGCGTCCCCGCGTGGCTCGCTCGCACTGGTCCTGGTGGCTCGGGCGCTCGCGGTGCTGGCCGGCCGCTACTACGTGCTGCCCGAGGACGTAAAGGCCTGCGCCGTGCCCGCGCTCGGCCACCGGCTGACGCTGCGGCCGGAGATGTGGGCGAGCGGTTCAACGGGGCGGGACGTCATCGAGGAGCTGCTCGACACCGTGCCCAGCCCGGGCGCGACCCCGACCCGTGGCGGAGCCGGATGAGCAGCGCGCGCGATCCGCATGGAACCGGGTGGCGGTCCACGTGGGCGCTGCGCCGTGCGATGCTGATTCTCGTCGTGACGGCCGGTATGGCCCTCGTGTTCGGCCGACCGGCGCTCGCCCTCGTGCTGCTTCCGATGGCGGTCGGGACGGCTCTGGCGTGGGGTGACCAGCAGGGTCGTCCGCGTCCGAACGTGCGAGTCGAGATGCCGGGCATGGTGGAGGTGGGTGGCCGGAGTTCGGCGGTGATCAGCATCGGCGGTATCGGGTCCGCAGAGATCGCCGTCCTGCGGTTGCCATCCGGGCTCGGTTCGCCGAAGGCGCCGTATGTGGCGCTCGCGGCCGATCCGCCGGATCAGCAGCTGGCGGTCACCATCGACACGTCGCGATGGGGAATGCGCGACTACGGGCCGGCCGGACTGCGGGTCGCGTCGGCCGACGGGCTCTTCGCGACCCCTGTCGTCATCACCCATACCGCGCCGGTCCGGGTCTTGCCTCCTGCCCTCACGGTCGACGTGCCCGAGCTGTCGGCACGCGCAGCGGGGCAGGTTGGTGCTCACCGGACCCGGCGTCCCGGCGACGGTTCGGAACTGCTCGACGTGAGGGAGTTCCGGCCTGGTGACCGCATCCGGCGGATCGACTGGCGGGTCAGCGCCCGTCGGGGCACGCTCCATGTGCGGCACACGGCGATCGATGCCGACGCCGACCTGGTGATTTGCCTCGACACTCGCTACGACCTGGCCGCGGACGTGATGACCTGGCACGAGCGGTCGAGCGAGACCGACCAGGCCGGGGGCAGCCTCGGCACGGCCATCGGAGCCGCAACTGTGCTGGCCGCGTCGTACCTGCGGCTTGGTGACCGGGTAGGCATGGTCGACCTGGCGGTTCCGTACCGCGGCGTCCGTCCCGGCACGGGCGTCCGGCAGCTGATGCGGATTCGGTGGCACCTGGCCGGGATCGTCCCTGATCCGCAGCTGCGCCGGCGGCGATTCGACGAGGGATCGGTGCCTGCCGGCGCGACCGTTGTCGTCCTGTCGCCATACATCGACGACCAGATCGATCCGCTTGTCGGGACGCTGGCCCGGACGCATCGCGACGTGCTCGCGGTCGACGTCCTGCCTTCGCCGTTGACGATGCCGACCGATCGGGCCGAGCTTGCTGCCGCCCGGCTGGTGCTGTCCGAACGGGAGGAGCGGCTGGCGGCCCTCGCGCGCCGCGGTGTACTCGTGAGCCGGTGGGATCCCGCCTTGATCGGCGTCCTGATGCGCCGCCGCCAGCGAATGCGACGGTCGGCATGAGCACAGGGACAGGACGGAAAGCGGACCGGGCGGAACGGCCGCAAGTCGGAGGCGCGGCCGGGCCGGCTGTCACCGGGCGTGATGTACGAGTGCTTCTCGGGCTGGCGTCTGCCGGGCTGTTGCTCGCCGCGCTGGCCGGCGCAGATCACGGCGTCCACCCTCTGGCGGCCGGTGCGGTTGTCGCGGCGGCGGCCGTGGTGGCCGCATTCCCAGCTTCGCCGGCGCCGGCGGCTGTGTGCGTGGCGGCGGCCCTCATCCTGCTGTCGGGGGATGGCGGGTTCACGGCGTGGCTGGTCGCCGTGGCGTCGCTGCTGCATACGGTCCACGTGCTGGCCGGGGTTGCGGAGATCATTCCCGTGCGGGCGCGAGCCGAGACCGCCGCTCTGCTACCCACGGCGCGGCGGTGGCTACGGGCCGAAGTCGTGACGGTACCGGTGTTGATCGTTCTGGTCGCCGTCCTGACGTAGCGCCGGCTGTGATCATTAGTCTCACAATTCGAGATGGGCCACTGTGGTGAGCCCCTACAACCTCGAAGATCGTCTTGTGACGGCTGACCCGACTCTGAACGGCCGCGTGCTGCTTGTCGGCAAGCGAGCCCGAATCCTTGACCATCTCGCCGACGCGCTGACCCGGCTGGGCCTGCATGTCCGTGAGGAGACCGATATCGACCGTGCCCGCAACCAGATCGACGGTGCGACCGTCGACGTGCTCGCCGTCGGACGCGCGATCAAACCGGCTCAACGCGACGAGCTCTACCGGACGCTGCGCGCCAAGAACCCGCGGCTACAGCTCGTCCAGGGGCTGGCGCCAATCGCGCCACTTCTCGTCGCGCAGATCGAGGAGGCGCTGACCACTCCAAGCCGGGACGCGCGCGTGGTGGGCAACGCGCACCTGGAGATTCCGAACCGGCGGATCGTCGTGACCATGCGGCAGTCTGCGGAGGCGACGGTGGTGATGCACCGCCTCGACCTGCTGTACCGGGCGCACGAGACGGACGTCCACCGCGGCCCGCTCGCCCGGGGCCGGAACTACCTGCCGGTCAGCGGGCGGTACCAGCGGGGAGAGCGGTACATCGTGGTGCGCGCGGCTGGGCAGACGTCCGTCCACCCCGTCCCCTAACTCGGCGGCGAGCCAAGACAGTCACGTGGACACGGTCGTCGACTTGATCACACAGGCCGTCAAGCTCGGCAGCGGTCTCGTGACTGACCACGGCGTCCCTGCCACAGCGCAGCAGCGCAGCCCAGATCGCCGCGAGGCGAGTCAGCGGGCCGCTGAAGGTCGCGTACACCCGCCGGTGGGGACGCTGTCACCGCCCAGCGCGCACGCGGGCTCGCGCGAACTCGTCCGAGATGCCGAACTGCTCGAGCTGTTCAGTGGATAGGACTCCAGCCTGCTGGTCGAGAAGCTCGTCCAGCTCGGCCTGCTTCATGACCGAGGGAACGTCAAATGCCGACATGGTTTGATCGTGAGTCCCCTGAATACCGGATAAAGATCGTCCAAACCAATCTGTGGATATCGCCTCGCGGAAGTTCCTAGGTGTGGAAGACCGGGACCGCTGATCATCGGTACTTTCCGGCTAGTACAGCCGGAAAGTGCCGATGATCAGCGGTCAAGCTACCGTTGCTGGCATGAGCGCATCGACCGAGTCGGGGCGGCCGTTCCTTCCTGTGTACGGCCCTGATGATCTGGCGGGTTGGGATCCGGCGAGCAAGCTTGGCGAGCCCGGGGAGTTCCCGTACACCCGGGGTGTGTACCCGAACATGTACACCGGCCGGCCGTGGACGATGCGTCAGTACGCGGGTTTCGGGACGGCGGCGGAGTCGAACCGGCGGTATCACCAGCTGGTCGCGGCCGGCAGCGGTGGGCTGTCGGTGGCGTTCGATTTGCCGACGCAGATGGGCTACGACTCCGACGCCCCGATAGCGCATGGCGAGGTGGGCAACGTCGGCGTGGCGATCGATTCGGTCGAGGACATGCGGATGTTGTTCGACGGCATCCCGCTGGATCAGGTGTCGACCTCGATGACGATCAACGCGCCGGCCGCGGTGCTGCTGTTGCTGTACCAGTTGGTGGGCGCCGAGCATGGCCTGAGCGGGGACAAGCTGACCGGCACGGTGCAGAACGATGTGCTCAAGGAGTACATCGCCCGCGGCACCTACATCTATCCGCCGGCCGCGTCGTTGCGGCTGACCAGCGACATCTTCGCGTACTGCCGGCGTGAGCTGCCGCGCTGGAACACGATCTCGATCTCCGGCTACCACATGGCCGAGGCCGGGGCCACCCCCGCGCAAGAGGTGGCGTTCACCCTGGCCAATGCCCGCGAGTACGTCCGCGCTGCGCTGTCAGCCGGGCTGGACGTCGACGAGTTCGCCCCGCGGCTGTCGTTCTTCTTCGTCGCGCGCACGACACTGCTGGAAGAGGTGGCCAAGTTCCGCGCCGCCCGCCGGATCTGGGCGCGGATGATGCGCGAGGAGTTCGCGGCGAAGAACCCCAAGTCGCAGATGCTGCGATTCCACACCCAGACCGCCGGCGTCCAGCTGACCGCGCAGCAGCCGGAGGTCAACCTGATCCGGGTTGCCGTCCAGGCGCTCGGCGCGGTGTTCGGGGGCACCCAGTCGCTGCACACCAACGCGTACGACGAGGCGATCGCGCTGCCGACGGAGAAGGCGGCCCGGCTCGCGCTGCGGACCCAGCAGGTGCTGGCGTACGAGACGGACGTCACCAAAACCGTCGACCCGTTCGCCGGCTCCTATGTCGTCGAGTCGCTGACCGACGACCTCGAGGGCGCCATCGAGGATCTGATGCAGCGGGTTGATGATCTCGGCGGCGCCGTCGCGGCGATCGAGCGGGGCTTCCAGAAGAACGAGATCGAGCGCTCGGCCTACCAGATCGCCCGCGAGATCGACAGTGGCGAACGGACCGTCGTCGGGGTGAACAAGTACACCGACGACGGGGACGAGCCGTACGAACCGCTGCAGGTCGACCCGGCCATCGAGGAGGCCCAGGCCAAGCGGCTCGAACAGTTGCGCTCGGACCGCGACGCCGGCCAGGTCGCCCGCACCCTCGACGCGCTGCGTGCCGCCGCGGCCGGCACCGACAATGTCCTGGACCCCATGCGCGACGCACTCGCCGCCCGTGCCACGGTAGGCGAGGTCTGCGATGCGTTGCGCGAGGTCTGGGGCGTTTACGAACCACCAGCGGCGCTATGATTCCGGCCGGATTTGACCCATCTGTCGGAACCTGATGTCAGGTTCCGAAGCCAGGTTGATTACAGCTCGGCATCGGGGACCAACGTCACTAAATCGTGGTGGTCCAGGCCGTATAGTCTGCCCCGCAGATCTAATCTCGGGGGCCTGGAGGGCACACGTGAACAAGACATTTCGACTCGCCGCTGTCGCGGGCGCCGTGGCGCTCGTGCTCGCGGCCTGTGGTGAAGCGCCGGACGAGGATGGAGAAGACACCGTTGACCCCGGCGCATCGCCGACCGAGGAGATGACCGAAGAGCCGGCCGCCGACTTCGTCAGCTGCATGGTCACCGACGAGGGCGGAACCGACGACCAGTCGTTCAACCAGTCCGCAGCCGAGGGCCTGGAGAACGCGCAGGCGGCCGGCGTGATCAGTGACATCAACGTCGTCGAGTCCAATGCGGCGGCCGACTACGCGCCGAACCTTAGCAACCTGGTGGCCGAGGACTGCGGCATCATCGTGACGGTCGGCTTCCTGCTGGCCGCGGACACCGCCATGTCGGCGAACGACAACCCGGACGAGCGGTACGCGATTGTCGACTACCTGTACACGGACTTCGACGACGTGGCGCCGGAGAACGACAACGTCAAGCCACTTGTGTTCAACACGCACGAGGCCGCCTTCCTGGCCGGCTACGTGGCAGCCGGCTACAGCGAGACCGGCCGGGTCGGCACGTGGGGTGGCGCGCAGATCCCGACGGTGACGATCTTCATGGACGGCTTCGCGGACGGTGTTGCCTACCACAACGAGCAGAAGGGCACCGAGGTCGAGGTCGTCGGTTGGGACAAGGAGGCCCAGGACGGCCAGTTCGTCGGTGACTTCACCGACACCGCGACCGCCCTGCAGATCAGCGAGAACATGATCGAGTCGGATGTCGACGTCATCATGCCGGTCGCGGGCCCGCTCGGCGCCCAGGCCGCGACTGCGGCCCAGGACACCGGGGACGTCGCGGTGATCTGGGTGGACACTGACGGCACAGTCTCCGCGCCGGAGTACACCGACGTGCTGCTGACCAGCGTGATGAAGGGCATCGCCGTGGCTGTGGAGGACTCGGTCACGGCTACTGCCGGCGGCGAGTTCTCGAGCGAGCCGTACATCGGCACGCTGGAGAACGGCGGCGTCGACATTGCCCCGTACCACGAGTTCGACGACGACCTGAGCGACGAGCTCAAGTCGGAGGTCGATGAGCTGCGTCAGCAGATTATCGACGGTGAGCTCGAGGTCGAGTCCCCGGCCGCCTTCTAACCCAGCGACATGCTGAAGTTGATCACGGGTGGAGTCATCGGCTTCACCCGTGATCGACGCTCCACAGGCGTTACGGTGTGACAGATCCGCGCGCGGCATCTGCAGGGTTCGGCGTCGAGGGAGGCGGTCTAGGTGGAGCTTGAGCTGCGGGGGATCACCAAGCGCTTCGGTCCGGTCGTGGCCAACGACAGGATCAACCTGACCGTCGAGCCCGGTGAGGTGC
>JASLBX010000206.1 GCA_030146385.1 Jiangellaceae bacterium
GCTCCTCGCCGGTGGCCACGTCGAGCGCGTGGGCGTTGGTCACCGTCGAGACCAGGACGAGCCCACCGGGTAGCAATTCGAGGTAGTCGTACCAGGGTCCGTAGATGAGCCGCCGATAGTCCGATTCCCTCGTGTTGGTGACGAAAGACCAGACAGTGTCACCGGTCTGGGCGTCGAAGGCATAGGCGTTGGCGTTACCTCCACCGGTGTAGACCCGGTCGCCGTCGGCGGCCGCCCGGCCCACGAACATGCCTTGCTCGCCGGTCGACCAGTGGCCATCGCCTGTCTCGGCGTTGACGGCGTGGACGGTCGTCCCCGCCCCGAACACGACGGCCGGCACGCCGCCGATCTCGGTCAGGATCGGGCTGCCGAGGACTGGCTCGCCGGCGTCGTAGGCGAACTGTCGGCTTCCAGTCTGTGCGTCCAGCGCATGCAGGTTGTGGTCGACGAACGGGACGTAGACGGTGGTGCCGTCCGCGGAGAACGCCGGCCGTCCTTTGACGGCGCCGAGCTCGATGCGCCATGCCTCGTCGAAGCCGGACAGGGTCGGCATTCCAGCGACGACCGTCCCCGCCGTGGTGGCGGCGACCAGCAGATCGCCGTGGGCCGCCAGCCCGGCCTGGACCGGTGCACCGAGCTCCAGCCGCCACCGCACCCGCTCGGAGCCGGGCAGCGCGAAGCCGTGTGTCTCTTCGTGCCAGGCGCCGGTGGGGCCGATGACCTTCACCGTCAGGCGGTGCGAGCCCGGCGGCAGATTCGACGCGTCAAGCGCGCCGATTCGTTGCCGGCCGGTGCCAGCGAGCGCCTGCCACTGGCCGGCGTTCTTCAAGGCGTAGGTGTGCTGTGGGTACAGCTGGGCTTCCACCGCGGCGTCTGCGGCCTGCGGCCGGAGTCGGACCGACACCGTGACCGACTCCTGCGCAATTTGAAGATCGACGGCCTGCGGGCGTTCTTCAGCGGCGATGCGCCGGCCGCCCAGGGGGATCGTTCCGACGTCCCTGATGGTGATCGCGTCCTCGTCCAGCGCGTCCCTGCGGACTTCGCTGATCTGCAGGGTCGGGCCGTCGGGGCCGGTGTGGCGCTCGAGCCAGTAGTAGAGGGGTGCGTTGAGCGTCCCGTTGACGGCGAGTTGGGTGATGCCGTTGAACCGGTCGAACTGCTCGTTGTGGATGTGCCCCGCGAGGATCGCTCGGACGTTGTACGAGTGCAGGATCTCCAGCAGCCGCTGCTGGTCGCTGACGTAGTAGTTGTCGCGCCCGAACGGGAAGTGGCACATCAGGACGACGGGCACGTCGGAAGCGACCTGGTCCAGGTCGTCGACGAGCCAGCGGATGCCGTGCTCGCCGAAACCGCCACCCTCCTGCAACAGGTGGCTCGGATTGAGCGCGACGAAGTGGATGCCTCCCGCGTCGAAGGAGTACCGCGTGTCGCCGAGCAGCGACCGGTAGCGTTCGCGGGCGGTCGGGTCCCACCGCCAATCGTGGTTGCCCGGCACGTGGCGCATCACGGGCCACAACTCGTCCGGAATCGTCGAGAGGTACATGTCGTACTCCTCGACCGAGCCGTAGTCCATGATGTCGCCGACATGGCAGACGGCGTCCACGCCACGAGCCGCGATGTGCTGGTACACCCAGGAGACCCACCCGGACCGGTGCGGGACGGTGAGGCCGACGTGGGTGTCACCTAGCAGGGCGAAGCTCGCCTGGGCGGGTTGCGTGGTCTCCTGGGCTGCCGCGCCCTGGTGGACGGCGAGCGTTCCTAGCGCTGCGCCGCCAACAGAGCCGGCGGCGAGGGATAAGAGCCGGCGCCGCCCCAACCTCGAGGACTCGACCGGGTGATGGTGTGCAGGCATGGATGCTCCCTTCGGTCGGGCGGCCGTTGGACGCGGCCGGCTCAGCTGGACTGGTAGAGGACCGGGTTGAGCGGGGTGTCCGGACTCTCGCCGGTAACGGCGCCGGGCATGAGGATGTCGAGGTCGTTCTGCTGCTCGGGCCGGACCAGGGGGCCGACCCGGATGTTCGCGTCCATGTAGATGACGGTCATGACGCGGCGTGGCTCGGTGCCGACGTTGCGGCCGGCTCGGTGGAACGTCCAGCCGAGGTGAAAGCTGACATCGCCGAGCGCGTACGGGGCCTCGTCAACCGGAAAGTTCTCGCGGTCCACCGCCTCCTGAAGAGCGCGTTCGGACTCGTCACTAATCCTCATGTCGCGCCCGAACTCGAAGCGGTGGCTGCCCTGCGCGAACGTCAGCGGGCCCATCTGTAGCGGCGTCTCCTGCAATGGGATCCACACCGTGCACGTCCGGTCGCTCGACAGCGGCCAGTAGTACTGGTCGGCGTGCCACGGCGTGATGCCACCGCCCGGTTCCTTGTAGAGGGCCTGGTCGGCGTAAAGGCGGACCCCGTCCACCTGGAGAAGCTCCGCCGCGATGCGGGCGAGCCGCTCGGAGTAGACCAGGTCGCGGGCAGCGTCGCTGTTCCGCCAGAGGTTCCCGACCTGAAGGAACGCCTTGTGGGTTGTCGACCGCTCTTCCAACGGCAGGTGGACCGTGTGGAGCTCGATCACCTTGGCGGTGATGTCGGGTTCGCGCTCGCGGAGCACGGCCGGTTCCAGCACGCCCGGAAGACGGACGTAGCCGTCGCGGTTGAAGGCGTTGACGGTGTCGCCGCTGATGGGATAAGGCGTGTCGAGGTGCGCGGTCGTCGAGGGCATGCCGTCTCCTTGTCGCCAATTGACGGACCAGCGGTCTGTTTATTGTCCGCACTCTACTGCTGCTACAGAACCATGAACAGACCACAGGTTCGTTAATTCGAGATGGCATTGCGTCGACCGCCCGTGGTCGGGCGTGGAGGTGATGGAGAACAAGCTGGGCTGGGTGCTGGAACCTACCGCGTTCGCTAGGCGGGTACTTCGAACGTGATCGTCACGTCGCGGGGAGGACACCTGGACGCGTCGTCACAGTTCGGCTCGCCATGGGCCGTGACCACTGCGGTGCCAGACTGCGGGGCGGTCACGATCCACTCCATGAAACCGGGGTCGGTGAAGTAGTCGACCCTGGTCAGGGCGACGGCGTCGCCCTGGACGTGCGGCTCGTCCCAGAACCACGCGCTGTTGAACTGGAGCGAGGTCTCCGAGCCGATCGCGAGGCTGACCGCTCGACCGTCGTCTTCATCAGTCAAGACCGCTGGCGCGGGCTCCGGGGACATGCCACCGTCCTTCGTGGGAGTCGGTTCGGTCGTGGGTGGCTCAGGTGCTTCGGTGGGGCTCGGGTCGATCGTGGGCGTTTCAGTGGGAGTGGGGCGGATGGTCGGTTCAGCTGTGGGAGGCTCGACTGTGATGGTCTCGGTCCCGTCGGGGGCAGCCGGCTCATCCCCGCCGCAACCAGTGGCGAGTAGGCAGATCGCGAATATCGTGACGCTGCAGTGCCGTCGCCACCGTGGCGACGACCAAGCCCGCGCCCGGGTATCGGCCATATGGCGCAGTGTAGGCCTCAGGCGCCGAGGCGCGAGGCGAGCGACTTCGGCGCGACCACCCGGTAGGCATCGGTGATGATCTCCTCGATCGCCACCCAGTCGATGGACGACACATCGAGGTAGACACCGAGCCAGCCCCGTCCCCCGACGTAGGGCGGGACGAAGTACCGATCCGGATCGGCAGCAGTGAGCGCCTGCTGTGCCCCCTCGGGAGCAGCGCACCAGAAGGCGAGGCGATCGTCGTGGTGGTGGTCGGCGTAGGTCACGAACAGTTTCTTACCGCGGACGAACCACGCGGGTTCGCCGTGACTTGGGCGCTCGGCTACTTCTGGCAGCGCCAGGCAGAGGGTACGTACCCGGGGTAGCGGATCGGTGGCTTGGTTCATGAGCCCACCAGTTGCTCGCGAAGGGCCCGGTGCTCCATGACGATGCGTTCCCAGGCGGCGCGCACATGCTCGCGTCTCGTAGCAGGCGCTCCGATAGCCATCCTGAGCAGCATGCGTCCGTTCACCCGGGTGTGGCTGAAGTATAGGTCTCCGGAGTCGTTCAGCCGCTTCAGCAGCTCCGCCGTGGCCTCATCGGCCGCCTCCGGGGAGAGATCGGCCCACCGGGGGCGGAAACACACGAGCCCGAACGGGTGATGGTCGAGCGGAACGAACTCGTCGTTCGCGCCTACCCACTCGGCGAACTCGTCAGCCAACTCGATCGCGGAGCGGATATGTGCCCGCAGCCCAGCAGCGCCGTACCAGCGCAAGACTGCCCAGAGTTTGAGCGCTCTGAACCGCCGTCCGAGTGGAATCTGCCAGTCTCGGTAGTCGATCACCTGACCGGATTCCGTTGCCGCGTTGCGTAGGTATTCGGGAAGAATGGACAGCGCTTCGATGAGCGGGCGGCGATCGGCCACCCACAGCACCGTGCAGTCGAAGTTGGTGAGCAGCCATTTGTGCGGGTCGGTGACATACGAGCCGGCGTATTCGTGAACGCCGTCGTTGATCCAGCGGAGCTCTTCGCAAACCGCGGCCACGCCGGCATATGCCGCGTCGACATGCAGCCACAGCCCGTGTTCGCGACAGACTTCGCCGAGCCGGCGGATCGGGTCGACCGCCGTCGTAGAGGTGGTGCCGATGGTCGCGCACGCCATTGTCGGCGTTTTCCCGTCCCGGCGATCCTGGTCGATCACCGCCTGGAGCCGCCCAGGGAGCATGCCTAGCGTCTCGGTGTCGACGTCGACCACCCGAACATTCGTCGCGTCCAGGCCGGCGATCTTGGCTGCCTTCTCCATTGAAGAATGCGTCTGCTCGGTGACATAGACGGTGTTGCGGCCGTCGCGGCCGCGGCGTTGAAGTGCGGCCAGTAGGGCAACGAGCGTGCCGCTGGACGCCGAGTCTTGTATGACCCCGCCCCCACGGGCATCGGTCCGCCACTGCTGCGGCAGATCGAGCAGTTCGGCGAGCCAGTCGACGACGACGCTTTCCAGCTCGGTACACGCAGGGCTGGTCTCCCACAGCATTCCCTGCACGCCGAGGCCCGTCGACAGCAGGTCACCCAGGATGGCGGGGCCACTGGCGTTGGCCGGGAAGTACGCGAAGTAGCTCGGGTGCTGCCAGTGCGTTACGCCCGGTAGCACAATCCGATTCAGGTCGGCGAGTATCTCGTCGAACTGTTCGCCGCTCTCGGGGGCATGGGCCGGCAAGGCTGCTCTCACCTCGCCCGGACGGACCTGAGCGCGCACGGGATAGGACTCGATCTCGGTCATGTAGTCCGCGATCCAGTCGACGACCTGCTTCCCGTGCTTACGGAATTCCTCGGCAGACATATGCACAACCGAGACGTTATCTGGCGTCCCGCCAATGGGCTCAACATGGCTGAGTCGCCGCCTGCCGGAGTAGGAGCGGACGCGAGCCATCGGTGGTTCTGGATTTACGAGCCGGGGTGGGCGCCCATGTTGGGCGCCGGCGTATCCCTAGATATCCGGTCGTAGCCCGGACCAGTGCGGGTTACGACCGATCAGTCCGAGCAGGCGATCTTTCAGCGGAGCGTCGTCCGGCACGGCCACCTCGGGTCCGTAGACCTCGACGCCGGGGCCGAATGCGCCCGGCGTCCGGTACTTCTGCATCAGCTCGTCGGGAATAGCGGTGGTGATACGCCACAGCCTGGCGACGTCGTCGGCGTCCATGGTGTCGTCCAGGCCGGTGGCCCGGGCCAGATCCCAGCCGTGCAGCACCATGTCGTCGCTGACCACCTCGTCTATCTGCTGTTCGACTGTCATCGTTCCGGCGGGTGTGTCGCACTCGGTGTGGGCGAGTTCTTCATCTGCGAGCACGGCTTCCACGTCGGCTCGCGCCGCCCGAAAGGCGGCCAGCGGATCCTCACGCACGGATGGTGCGGGCGAAAGCGTGCGGCCGATGGGCTGAAGCATCGCGGCATGCATGGTCACGACGTGGTCGACGACGTCGCGGGCGTCCCACTTCTCGCAAGGGGACTGATTGGCCCACTGGCGCGGTTCGACAGCGGCGATCTTGCGCTCGAAGTCGTCGGCGTGCTTGCGGTACCGGTCGACGATCGGCCGGCTCGCTTCAACGCCCGCAGAGTCTTGGCTCGACATGAGACCTCCGGTGGACTGTCTTGATACTCGTACAACGAAGCAGTCCTGGCGAACTCATCGACCACCCTAGTGATCAAGGCGGGTTAGTTAGGACGCTTCTGCCAGCATCCGGGTCATCCGGCTGATCTCGATCTGCGAGCCCGATCAACACGCCGAACGCCGAACGGTCTCAACCTCGGCGGCTTCTGGTCGACGTACTGGTACAACGGCCACATTTTCGGTACGGAGATCGCTCGCGGATTCGAGGCCTTCGCGCTGACTCCAAGCGAGCACATGTCGCAGTACGAGATCGACGCGGCGAGCCAGGTCGTGCTCGGCGAGTTCAACGCGCAACTGCAGCCACAGCTGACGTGGGAGCCGAGCTTCGCCGTCGTTGACTCGTACTACGCACAGGCCGTGCGGTCCGGCGCCCTCACGGGCGAGCGCGCCAGCGACATGGGCGATAACCTCAGGAACGCCGAGAAGTTGGCCGGTGGCCCGCAGAACCATGCGGCGATCAAGCTGCTGGAGAACGTGATCCGCGGGCCGACAAGGCCGGGCTCGACGATCTCTCGCAGGCCGCCACGGACCTGCTTGGCACTATTCGCTGATTCATTCCGACGCGAGGGCTGACGGGGATGCGTTCCCCGTCAGCCCTCGTCTTTAGGATCACGTGATGACGGAATTCAGCCTCCGGCCGGCTACCGACGCCGATGTCAACGCTATCGCCACCGTGTGGCACGCGGGATGGCCGGATGGGCACCTGGGCAACGTCCCCGACAAGCTGGTGAACCATCGCCGTCGCCTTGCCGACTTCGTTCGGCTGGTGAAGCCGCGTGTCGCCACGACCACCGTGGCTACCAGCGGTGGCGTCGTCGGGTTCGTGACGATTCACGATGACGAGGTAGAGCAGGTATACGTTGCCGAGTCGGCGCGCGGCACCGGCGCAGCAGCCGCCCTGCTGAGCCATGCCGAGGCGACGATCGCCGAGCGGTTCAACCTGGCATGGCTCGCAGTGGTAGCCGGGAATGCTCGTGCCCGGCGCTTCTACGCCCGGCAGGGCTGGCAGGACGCAGGTCCATTCGACTACCCCGCCGAGATCGACGGCGGGATGTTCAGCGTCCCGTGTCACCGCTATGAGAAGCAGCTGACCAGCGACCAGCCGTCACCGTGACTCCCCGCTGCATCGAGGTGAGGACGCGGAGCGATAGTGCGCCGCTCGCGATGAGCAGGTTGTAGGCGACGAGCTGATAGAGGCTCAGGCCCGCGGCTACCTGGGGGCCGCCGTCGGTGCCGAGCAGGATGGCCGCCACGATGCCCGCCGCCGCGGCGAGGATGCGAGCAGCGTGTGATGCACCAGGCGGGTAACAACTCGGCGTTCGCGATCATCGGCGAACGGATCACAATGCGCTGCAGGAGCGCGCGCATGGTGCTGTCGAGGCGTCCAACCGAGCCGAAGTCGAGCAGGCCGAGACGTCCGTCCCGAAGGAGCAGCAGGTTCCCCGGGTGCGGATCGGCGAAGAACACCATCGACCATGACCTGGGTGAGTAACGTGTGCAGCAGGGTCCGGGCCAGCTTGTCGCGGTCCAGGCCCAGCTGTTCGATCAGCGGGCCGGCGACGTCGAGCGGGACTCCGTCGAGATGGTTGACCAGCACTCGGGACGTGGACAGCTCGAAATGAGGGCGTGGTACGGCGACGTCGTCGTTGCGAGTGGTGGCAGCGACGCTCGTCAGATTGCGAACCTCGATACTGAAGTCGAGTTCCTCGTTGAGCGCAACGGCGAAGCCGTGCGCGAGGTCGCGGACGCCGATCGCACCGGCCCACGTCGTCCGGCGGTGCAGTACCTCGGCAAGCCGCAGGGCGATGTCGAGGTCGCGGTCGACGATCGCACCGATGCCAGGACGCCTCACCTTGACGATGACCTGCTCCCCGGAGCGGAGCCGGGCACGATGCACTTGCGCGATGGAAGCTGCGGCCAGCGGTTCGGGTTCCAGCTCAGCGAACACCTCGCTGGCAGGCGCACTGAGTTCAGCGGAAAGCAGGCGCTGGATCTCGTCCCATGCGACGGGAGCGGCCCGATCCTGGAGTTGGCCGAGCTCGGCGATGAGTTCGTCAGGCAGCAGATCACGCCTGGTCGACAGGATCTGGCCCAGCTTGACGAACGCGCCGCCCGCGTCGTCCAGTGCCAGACGCAGCCGCCTGGCCAGCACGGTTCGCCGCTGCCGGGTCGGGTCGCGCCGTCCGGACAAGTAGGCGCCGAGGCCGTGCCGTACGGCAATACGAGTGATCTGTGAGTACCGCTTGGTGCGTTGCCGCCACTGCTTGTATGCCCGGACCGCCGACACGATCCGCGCCCGCAGGCGCACAGGTGTGACGAGCTCGAGCGATCAGCAGACCCATCGCGACCAGCAGGCCGATAACGATGAACAGCAGGACGAAGCCGAGGCTGCGGTCGCTTGATTGGACCTGGCTTCCGGTGGTCAGCCCGGCAACGGTCACTCCAGCGGCGCCGCTGATGAGGAGCCGCAACGGGCCGGCTCGCAACTCCAGGAAGCGCCTGCCGTGGCCGCGGCGGCGCAACTGCCGGCCGACGTGGGCGCAGCCGTGCTCGAGGCGGCGCGCGCCGCGTTCACCAGCGGGCTCAGCCTTGGTGCTGCCACGGCCGCCGTGATCGCGGCGGCCGCGTCGATCCTCGCAGCGACCCGGCTCCGCCACGTCCGGCCGACCGGCTCTATCCCTGCCGAACCGTCAGCGACACCACACGAGGCGTTGGAGGATTGACGCATGGCTATTTCGACAGGCGCCGGCGGCGTGATGACCGGACAGTTCGACGTGGAGCGGGCCAGGCGCGAAACTCCTGGAGTTGCCCGCGTCATTCATCTGAACAATGCCGGGTCAGCGTTGCCGCCCTCGCCGGTGCTCGGTGCGGTCATCGACCACCTCCGGCTGGAGGCCAACCTGGGCGGCTACGAGGCCGCCGACGCGGCGAAGGAGGCGGTCGAGCACACCTACGACGCCGTGGCGGCTCTGCTGGCTTGCCGCCGGGACGAGATCGCGATCGTCGAGAACGCCACCCGGGCGTGGGACATGGCGTTCTACTCGATGCGGTTCGAACCCGGTGACCGGATCCTCACCGCCCGTGCGGAGTACGCCAGTAACGTCATCGCCTTCTTGCAGGCTGCCCGGAACACCGGCGCCGTGGTCGAGGTGATTCCCGATGACGAGTCCGGGCAGGTCTCGGTGGACGCGCTGGAACGCATGCTCGACGAGCGGGTCCGGCTGGTCGCCATCACTCACGTCCCGACCCAGGGCGGCCTGGTGAACCCGGCCGCGGCGATCGGGTCGGTGACTCGGGCGGCACGGGTGCCGTACCTGCTGGACGCGTGCCAATCCGTCGGGCAACTCCCCGTCCAGGTGGACGAGATCGGCTGCGACATGCTGTCCGCCACCGGACGCAAGTTCTTGCGCGGCCCCCGGTGGCCCGGGGGCCGCG
>JASLBX010000225.1 GCA_030146385.1 Jiangellaceae bacterium
CAAGGGTGTGCCGCATCACCTGCTCGACATCCTCGACGTCACCGAACCGGCGACGGTGGCCGAGTTCCAGCAGCTCGCCAGGTCGGTGATCAGCGAGTGTGTGGCGCGGGACGTCCCGCCGATTCTCGTCGGTGGCAGCGCGCTGTACGTCCGGGCCGTGCTCGACCGGTTCGAGTTTCCGGGCACGGACCTAGGGGTGCGGGCCAGGCTGGAATCGGAGCTGACCGCCATCGGCCCGGCTGCGCTCTACGATCGGCTCAAGGAGCGTGACCCCGCCGCCGCGGCCGCAATCCTTCCCACCAACGGCCGGCGGATCGTGCGCGCTCTGGAGGTCATCGAGCTCACCGGACGTCCATACACAGCGTCGCTGCCTGCCAAGGAGTACGCGCACGACGACGTGGTGCAGATCGGCCTCGACGTGCCGCGCGATGAGCTGGACGCGCGGATCGCCGCCCGGGTCGATCGGATGTGGTCCGGCGGCTTCGTCGACGAGGTGCGACGGCTGGAAGCACAAGGGCTCCGCGCGGGACGGACAGCCAGTCGCGCACTCGGATACGCGCAGGTGCTCCGTTACCTGGCAGGGGAGTGGACGGAGGAGCACGCCAAGGCCGAGACGGTAAGAGCCACCCGGCGCTTCGCGCGGCGGCAGGACTCGTGGTTCCGCAAGGACGATCGGATCCGGTGGCTGCCGTACGACGATCCGAATCTCCTTCCTCAGGCGGTTGCGCTGGTCCGGTGAACAAGGCTTACGATCGTCGCCCGTGACTACATTCCGCTTCGTCAAGGGCCACGGGACCGAGAACGACTTCGTACTTCTGCCCGACCCGGACGGGACGGCATACCCGGCCCTGAGCGCGGAGGCGGTTCGCCGACTGACCGACCGCTATGCGGGCATCGGAGCGGACGGCGTGATCAGGGTGGTTCGGAGCGAATTCGTGGAAGAGGCAAAGCCCGTCGCCGAGGACGCCGAATGGTTCATGGACTACCGCAACGCCGACGGGTCGGTGGCCGAGATGTGCGGCAACGGCGTGCGAGTCATGGCCCGGTACCTCTGGGAGTCGGGTCTGGTCCAGTCGCCGCTGCTCCCGGTGGCGACGCGCGGGGGAGTCCGGACCGTTCATGCCGAGCGCTCCGGCACGATCACGGTCGAGATGGGGACGGCGAAACCCGCGCCGAGCCGGGTGCAGTCGTTCGTCCGTATCGACGACCGGCAGTGGCCGGCGATGCCGGTATCGGTGCCGAATCCCCACGCTGTCGTGTTCGTGAAGGATCTGGACGAGCCGGGGCGCCTGGCCGACCCGCCGACGCTGAAGCCGTCCTCGGTGTTCCCTGACGGCGCGAACGTGGAGTTCGTCGTCGCTCGCGGCGACCGGCACATCGCGATGCGGGTGTGGGAGCGAGGCGTCGGCGAGACCCGCTCCTGCGGCACCGGGGTGTGCGCCGCGGCGTGGGCCGCTATGCGCCGCGACGGCGTCGGCCGGGGTCAGACCTACAGGGTGGACGTCCCGGGCGGAACCCTGGAGGTCGCCGAGCGCCCGGACGGAGTGCTCCTGCTCACCGGTCCAGCAGTGCTTGGGCTATCGGGGACCGTGGAAATCAGCGACTGAATGTGACGTAGGTCACTGCATCTTCGCGGGGGATCGGCGCGTCCTACCTAGTAACAGGGAGGGCGCATGAGCGGACCTGATCGTCGGCGGCGCGAAGCGGTGCTGCACGAAGTCGCGCTGCGCAGCCGCCGCCGGGCGCAGAGCCAGTTCGCACGGCGAGCTGCGTCGATGCGTGCAGCGGCAGCGCTTCGCCTTGCCGCATCGGCCACACAGAGCACTCGCACCTCGGCGTGAGCCGTGTGCGCCGGCCGAGTGGTCGGAGCGGCTACGCGCGCGATTAAGCAGATGCCAAGGCGGCGTGCGGCATGCCACGCTTGAAGGGCGGGAACACTTAAGCCACCATCGGTGTTGAAAGCAGGAGCATGACAGCAGAGCCACGCCACACATACGATCCCTATCTAGTCGATCACTCGGCTTCGGGCGTCCCTTCAACCGACGACCGGCTCACCACGGGTGAGTTCGACCTTGCCGAGCGCCAGTCGTTGCGGCGAGTCGCCGGGCTGTCGACCGAGCTCCAGGACATCACCGAGGTCGAGTACCGCCAGCTGCGCTTCGAGCGCGTCGTGCTGGTCGGTGTCTGGACCGACGGCTCCTCCGAGGGTGCGGAAAACTCCCTGACCGAGCTGGCGGCGCTCACCGAGACGGCGGGTGCTCAGGTGCTGGCCGGCCTTATCCAGCGGCGGACGAAGCCGGATCCGGCCACGTTCATCGGGTCCGGCAAGGTCACCGAGTTGCGAGAGGTGGTCCTGTCGTCCGGCGCCGACACGGTGATCTGCGACGGCGAGCTGTCGGCCGCCCAGCTGCGCAACCTCGAGGACACGGTCAAGGTCAAGGTGGTCGACCGCACCGCCCTGATCCTCGACATCTTCGCCCAGCACGCGAAGAGCAAGGAAGGTAAGGCGCAGGTCGAGCTGGCTCAACTGGAGTACCTTGCGCAGCGGCTTCGCGGTTGGGGTGGTGCGCTGTCCCGCCAGGCCGGTGGTCGCGCCGGTGGTGTTGGCGGTGGTGTCGGTACCCGTGGTCCCGGTGAGACGAAGCTCGAGACCGACCGGCGGCGGGTCCGTACCCGGATGGCCAAGCTCCGCCGCGAGCTCGCCGGCATGAAGACGGCCCGCGAGACGAAGAAGGCCGAGCGGCGGCGCCGTTCGGTGCCCGCGGTCGCCATCGCGGGGTACACGAACGCCGGCAAGTCTTCGCTGCTGAACCGCCTGACCGAGGCCGGTGTGCTGGTCGAGGACGCGTTGTTCGCCACCCTCGACCCGACCGTGCGCAGGGCACGCACGTCCGACGGGCGGGAGTTCACGCTCGCCGACACCGTTGGGTTCGTCCGGCACCTTCCGCACGAGCTGGTGGAGGCGTTCCGGTCCACGCTTGAAGAGGTGGCGGAGGCCGACCTGGTCCTGCACGTCGTCGACGGGTCGCACCCCGACCCGGAGGGCCAGCTGGCTACGGTGCGCGCGGTTCTTGCCGATGTGGATGCGGCGGATGTCCCCGAGATCGTCGTGATCAACAAGATCGACGCAGCCGACAACGCGACGGTCGCGCGGTTGCTGCGGGCCGAACCGCACGCCGTGCCGGTCTCCGCTCGCACCGGTGAGGGGATCGACAAGCTGCAGGCGCTGCTCGAAAGCGAGCTACCCAAGCCGCCGGTCGAGATCGAGGCGCTCGTGCCGTACGACCGCGGCGAACTCGTGTCGCGGGTCCACCGCTCCGGCGAGGTGCTCTCGATCGAGCACGAGACCGCAGGTACACGGGTGCACGCCCGGGTGTCCGAAGGGCTGGCAGCAGCACTCTCGCCGTACGCCGCGACGATGAGGTGAGCTGCTGCGGCGCCTAGCCAGGGTGCGGGTGTGGCGTCGATCAGGTGACTAACAGGAGGGTCAGGCGGGCTCGGGCTGTTGTTCGCGGCCGCCGAGGTGAGTCGCCAGGAAGTTCTCGACCGCCGCGTAGAAGCGCTCACGGTTCTCCGGCTTGGCGAGGCCGTGGCCCTCGTCCTCGAACAGCAGGTACTCGTGGTCGATGCCCTTCTCCTTCAGGGCGCCGACGATCTGCTCGGCCTCGGCGACCTTGACCCGCGGATCGTTCTTGCCCTGCGCGACGAGCACGGGAATGCGGATGTCGTCCACCCGCGACAACGGCGAGCGCTCCCAGAGCATGTCGCGCTCGGTGTCGGGGTTGCCGACCTTGGCGTGCATGAACGCGATCATCGGCTTCCAATACTCCGGTACCGAGTTCAGCAGCGTCAGCAGGTTGGACGGACCGACCATGTCGACCGCGCAGCGGAACGCGTCCGGCGTGAAGGCCGCACCGGCCAGCGCGGCGTAGCCGCCGTACGACCCGCCGTAGATCCCGACCCGGCCACGATCGATCCAGCCCTGGCCCGCGCAGTACTCGACCGCGTCGATGAGGTCCGTGTGCATCGCCCGGCCCCACTGCTTGTCGCCGGCGTTGCCGAACGCCTTGCCGTATCCGGTGGAACCGCGGTAGTTGACCTGGATGCACGCGTATCCCCGGTTGGCCAGCCACTGCGCCTCCGGGTCGTAACCCCACGTGTCGCGGACCCACGGCCCGCCGTGCACGTTGAGCACGGCCGGCAGACCGGCCCGCTCGACCTTAGGCGGGAACGTGACGTACCCGTGAATGGTCAGGCCGTCGCGCGCGGTGAACGTGAACGGTTCCATCGGCGCGAGGTGGTACTCGTCCAGCGCGGGCTTGTGTGAGAACAGGAAGGTCAGCTCGCCCGAGTCGCGTTCGTACACGTAATAGTGCACAGCGTCGTCGGCAGGCATGTCGCTGAGCAGCCACCGCCGGTCGTCGCGCACCGGCCGGGAGATGCTGACCTCACCGCGCAGCCGGCCGCGGAGCGCATCGATCTCGGCACCGATCTCGGAGTCGAGGTGGACCCACTCCTCGCGGTCCTTGAGGAAGATCACGGACTGTGGCATCAGCGTCTCCGGATCGGTGAGCACGCCGCCGATGTCATACTCGGGATCTTCGGCCAGCACGATCTCCTCGCCCGTGGCCAGGTCGACCTGGATGAGACGGGCGGCGTTGACACCGACGCTCGACCGCAGGTACACCGTCCTGCCGTCCCTGCTGAAGCCGGACAGGTCAGTAGATGCCACGTCCTCCGGCGCAATCTCGAGCCACGGCTGGTCGGTCCCACTCTCCGGGTCACGCAGAAACACGACCGCGCCGCCGTCCTCGGTCATGGTCATTCCACCACGGATCTTCAAGTCCGGATCGATGAGCCAGCCGGCGTATCCGGGATTGGTCTCGATCTTGGTGAAGTCTTCCGATGCGAGGTCGAGCCGGTACACGTCGTGCAGAGCCGGGTTGTCGGCGTTGAGGCCGACCAGCATCGTGGTCGGGTTCCAGCGGTTGTGCGCCAGCACCTGGGCATGGACACCCTCGCCGGGAGTCACCAGCCGGCCCTGCCCGCTGGCCAGATCGAGTGCGTAGAGCCGCCAGTCCTCGTTACCGTCGGTGTCCTGCAGATACACGAGCGTCTTGTCGTCGTGGCAGAACGCGAACGTCCGGACTCCGCGGCCGCGGTCATGGGTGACCGGCTTCGCGGCGGCAAGGTCATCCGCCGGGCCGACCCAAACATTGAGCACGTCGTCCTCGGGCGCGACGAACCCCAGCCGGGTCCCGTCGGGCGACAGGGTAGGGGCAACTCGTTCCGGGTTGCCGAACAGAACATCGCGGGGAATCAGGGGGACGGCGTCATAAGTCACGCAGTCGATTTCATCATGGGACGTCCGTGTTGTGTCGAGTGGTTCGACTCCGCTTGCCGCGAACAGGCGGCTGTTGGATCCGCAGGCGGCACGCCTGTGGATGCGGCCTCGCATCGCAACGGCAACCTGGATAGCCTGCCATAGTGGACGATCACCGCGACGGCGCCTCCGGCCACCAACAAGTCCGGACGCTGCTCGCCCGCGCCGTCGAGGCCCTGGGCGGGGACGAACGCCCGGGGCAGGTGGCGATGGCCGAGTCGGTGGCGGCCGCCATCGAGTCGAGAGAACACCTGCTGGTCCAAGCCGGTACCGGCACCGGCAAGTCGCTGGCCTACCTGGTGCCAGCGGTGCTGCGCGCCACCGCCACAGACGCCCCCGTCGTGGTCGCCACGGCGACGCTGGCCCTTCAGGCCCAGTTGGTCGACCGAGACCTGCCGCTGCTTGCGAAAGCGGCCACGCCGGTGCTGGGACGGACACCGCGGTCGGCCACCTTGAAGGGCCGCGCGAACTACGCGTGCCTGCACCGGGTACGCGATGGCGTCCCCGACGATGACGGAGCGCTGGTACCGGTCACGGACGCCGCGCCGGGAGCGCTGGGCCTGGAGGTGCTGCGAGCCCGCGAGTGGGCCGAGACCCAGGCGGTGGCCGGCGGCTCCGGAGACCGCGACCGGCTGGACCCAGGCGTGAGCGACCGAGCATGGTCCCAGGTCTCAGTCACGGCGCGGGAGTGCCTCGGCGCCCAGAAGTGCCCGTACGGGACGGAATGCTTCGCCGAGCGGGCGCGAGCAGAGGCAGCGGAAGCCGACATCGTGGTGACGAACCACGCGCTGCTGGCGATCAATGCGCTCGAAGGCGTGCCGGTGCTGCCCGAGCACGACGTCGTGGTCGTCGACGAGGCACACGAACTGGTGTCGCGCGTGACCGGCGTGGCGACGGCAGAGCTGTGGCCGGGCGTCATCGAACGCGCCGGTAAGCGAGTGCGGTCGTACGTGGACGACGGTGACGCGGCGGAGCTTGAGGATGCGGCAGAGCCGTTGCGGCGGGCACTGGCCGAAACGGGTCCGGGGCGGCTCGACCCGCCGATGCCTGAGGCGCTGCTGGCGGCGGTCGTGGGAGTCCGCGACGCCGCCCGTGCCGTCCAGTCCGGATTCAAGGCATCGGCGAAGCAGGA
>JASLBX010000238.1 GCA_030146385.1 Jiangellaceae bacterium
CCCGGTCGGACGCTCTCTCTTGCGGCTGCCCATCCTGATCGCCGGGTGTGGCTCTTTCATGGCGTGCGGCCCGGCCGGGTACCGCGGCGAGGCGTGGCTCGAGAAGGGTCTGCTGTCGCTCGTAACAGCGTTGCCCGTCCTCGCTGATCAGGACTTCATGCGCGTGGTGAGGAGGAGGTAGCGGCGATGGATCGAGTAGTGATCGGGGTGGATCCGCACAAGCGGTCGGTGACGTTCGAGGCCCGCGACACTCGGGAGGTGCTGCGGGTGGTGGGCACGTTGCCGATGACTACAGATGGTTACCGGGCGCTGCGGCAGGTGGCGCGGCAGTGGCCGGATCGGATCTGGGCGATCGAAGGTGCGAACGGCACCGGCCGCCCGCTGGCGCAGCGGCTGCTGGCCGACCGGGAGCGGGTGCTGGATGTGCCGGCCAAGCTGGCCGCCCGGGCCCGGGTGTTCGACACCGGGCAGGGCCGCAAGACCGACGCCACCGACGCACACGCCGTGGTGATGGTCGCCCTGCGCGATGCTGGGCTGCGCGAGCTCACGGTGGACGACGAGCTGGTGGTGCTGCGGATGCTGTGCGACCGCCGCGACGAGCTGTCCAAGGCCCGCGCCCAGGGGTTGAACCGGATGCACCGACTGCTGGCCGAACTGGTCCCGGGCGGGGTGCCGACGAAGAAGTCGGTGGCCCAGTACCGGGCGATGCTGGCCGCGGTGCGGCCCCGTGACCAGCTCGGACGCACCCGGCGGCGGCTGGCCGCGGACCTGTTGGCCGACCTGACCCAGATCGAGGCCAGGCTCAAGGTCCTCAAGGCCGAGCTGAAACAGGCGGTTCTGGCCCGTAGGTCAGGCCTCATGGATATCTACGGGATCGGCCCGGCTGGCGCCGCGCGGATCCTGGCCGACGTCGGCGACATCGCCCGGTTCCCGGACCGTAACCACTTCGCCTCCTGGACCGGCACCGCCCCGATCGACGCCTCGTCCGGGGAGCAGATCCGGCACCGGCTCTCCCGGGCCGGGAACCGGCGGCTGAACCACGTGCTCTACATGGCCGGGTTCGTCCAACTGCGCCACGACACCGACGGCCGGGCCTACTACCGGCGCAAGCTCGCCGCCGGCAAAACCCCGATGGAGGCGATGCGGTGTTTGAAGCGGCGACTGTCCGACGTGGTCTACCGGCAGCTCGTCGCTGACGAGGCAGCCCGCCAGGTCGAGGCGGGCCCGGGAGGGCACCGCGGGGCGCCACTTGAATCCAGCGCGGCCGACCTAACCCCGCACGTCGGCACTTCGGATCAGCCACAACCCGGACCCGCACCAGCCACGCTACGCCGCTCCCCGGCAGCATCCACATCCGGCGTGGCCTCGATAGCCGCCCCAAAGCGCCGGCGCGCCCGAGGGGTCAACGTGGAGCGCCCCACCGGACGAACGACGTTGACCCCGACCAGCGCCGGCGCACCATAACGGCGCCCGAGACCACGCGTCCCCTTGACAACCGGCGCCATAGAAGGGAGCCATGAGCGGGCGTCGTCAGGCCGGTGGGGAAGCCGCCGGCACTGCAGCATCATCGAGCTGATCGTCCTCTCGGGCGATCGTGAGCAGTCGGTACGACACAAGTGCAACCCAAGCGAACCACAGACCGACCCCAACACGGACCGCGAGACCCTGGCCGACGAACAAGAGGCCGAATAAGAGAACGACGGTGGCGAAGCCGGCGATCAGGGTTGGCATGCGCAAGTCACGCCAGCGTTCGGCCTTTTTGAAGGCTCGCGCCAGCGCGAAGACCGACACCAGTAGTCCCAGAACCGTGACGAGCGACTCGACCGAGTGCGCTACGACCTGCCAGCCCGTGCCCCCCTGGTTGCAACCGGCATCGATCGCGCGACATTCCAGACGGAACCATCCGTCGAAGAACTGACCGATCCCCATGACAGCGAGCGCGATCACTCCGATCCTGCCGGAGAGCCCGGGAATCCCCGACTTCCAGAGACCGTAGGCCAGGGTCGCGACCAGCAAGCCGGTGAGATTCGCACCGAGCTGGTTATAAATCCATGGCTGGTCAGCGGTACGTGCACCGAGGTCGCTCACGGCGTCGTGGACAAAGCTGTAGTCATCTGGCTGTGCAAGCCCACCGGCGACCGAACCGAAGACGAACGCGAGCGGCGAAACCAAACCACAGATTGCACAGAGGCGAAGTAGCACCCCTGGACGATAGCCCACAGTCGCGTCGAGAAGGAGCCTCGGCTCGTCGGCACCTTCGAGGCGAAGGACGGGAGCGCTCATCGGCACGACAGGAAGTTCGAGCCGCGTCAACACTCGCGTCATACCGCCGCCACGGACTCGTTCCAAGCTCAAGGGAGCAGCCGGGCGCAACGTCCGAAGAAGTAGCCGATCAGCCGACGTGCGCATGAAGGTGAGGGCGGCCGTCTACCGCCACGTGACAACGTGATTCATGTCGCCGCCCGGTTGCCGGCGCGGCAGCACGTGGATGGTACTCAAGCGTTGAGCCTTGGTCGGCTTAGTGATCGGCCTTCATCCGAAAGCCTGGGCCAGGCTCGGCCTCGGTGTCCGACGCGGTGACGTGATGATCGTGTTCGCATCGGACCTGGACGTCGAGGCGCGCGCCGCAGCTTCGGTGACGGGTGACGATGGCCGGGCCCTCCGGATCGGCGCGGTATCGGTCACCCCACTGCATGAGTCCCAGCACAGCCGGCATCAGGTCCATCCCCTTCGGCGTGATCACGTACCGGAGCCGGCTGCGCGCGCCGGGCTCGCGGTATGTCTCGGTGGACAAGATGCCGTGCTCGACGAGTTTGCGGAGCCGCTCGGCAAGCAGGTTGCGAGGACATCCCAGGATGCGCTCGAACTCGCCGAAGCGGGATGAGCCGTACCAGACCTCCCGGAGGATGAGAACCGTCCACTTCTCGCCCACGACCTCAAGGGTCCGCGCGATCGAGCAGTTCGACGTGTCCCGATCGAACCGCATGTCCGTAGCAGCGTCCATGTGCCCATCATACAGGCTAAGTTTACTTTCTTATACTCAGGG
>JASLBX010000260.1 GCA_030146385.1 Jiangellaceae bacterium
CCGGAATCAGTTAGCCGAACCGCGCCGCCGGTGACGATGATCGCCATCTGCGAGATCAGCGAGGCGATCGCCAGCCCCCGGATCGCCCGTTCGGAAGGAAGCGGGACCCGTCCCCAGAGCCCCGATGGCGGTGGAGGTGGCGTGCGGGTTTCGGCCGTGGTCACGACCGCAATGGTAGGTCTACTCCCAGCGGAACCAGCGCGCGGCAGCGGCAAAACCCACGACGGCCCAGCCGCCGAGGATGGCCAGGGACGTCCACGGCATCCCTGCACCGTCGACAAGCACCGCGCGTAACCCGGTCGCCAAAGCTCCGGTCGGGGTGGCTTCAAGAACGGCCTGTGCGCCCGGTGGGAAGCGATCTAGCGGAACGAAGATGCCGCCGAGTCCGAGCAGCAGCAGGTAGATCAGGTTGGCCGCGGCCAGGGTCGCCTCCGCTCGGAGCGTCCCGGCCATCAGCATCGCCAGGCCGCCGAAGGCGAACGTCCCGGCCACGAGCGGGGCGGCGACCGCGAGTGGTGATCCGTGCGGACGCCAGCCAAGCGCCAGGCCGAGCCCGCTGACCAGCACGACCTGCAAGGCCAGCACGGTCAGCACCGTTCCCGACTTCGCCACCAGCAGGCCCCACCGCGGCAGCGGCGACGCGGCGAGCCGCTTCAGGACGCCGTACCGCCGCTCGTAGCCGGTCGCGATGGCCAGTGACGTGAACGCGGTGGACATCACCGCGAGGGCCAGGATGCCCGGAACCAGGAAGTCCACCTTGCGCACGTCCTCGGCGTCCAGCACTGGCACCGCCACGAGCAGTGCCAGTAGGACGACCGGAATGATCACTGTCAGCAACAGTTGCTCGCCGTTGCGCAGCAGCAGCCGGGTTTCGAATACCGTCTGCGCCAGCAGCATCCGGGGTAGCGGTGCTGCACCTGGAGCGGGTGCCAATGTGCTTGTGGTCACCGCAGCTCCTTGCCGGTCAACTCGAGGAAGACGTCTTCAAGGGTTCGCCGGCCCACCTGCAGCCCTTGGGCGAGCACACCATGCTTGGCGCACCATGCGGTTAGCGCGGCCAGCAACTCGGGCGTGACCGTGCCATCGACCAGATAGCGTCCGCCGCTGACTTCGGTCACCCGCACCGCGCCGGGCAGCGCCGCCGCGAGCGAGGCGACGTCCAGTCCCGGCGGGCCATCGAACTGCACGACGCCTTCCGAACCATTAGAGGTGAGCGAGGACGGCGACCCCTCGGCCACGAGGCGGCCCTGGTCGACGATGACGACGTGATTGGCCAGCCGTTCCACCTCGTCCATCAGGTGAGTTGTGAGGATGATCGAGACGCCGTCGGCACGTAGCTGCTCCATGAGTTCCCAGGTGGCGCGGCGGGCCTGCGGATCGAGACCGGCCGTCGGCTCGTCCAGGAACACCAGCTCCGGGCGTCCCACGAGTGCGGCCGCGAGTGCGACCCGCTGGCGTTGCCCGCCGGACAGCCGCCTGATCGGCGTCCGCAGCGCTGCACCAAGTCCCAGTCGCTCGACCAGCGTGCCGACTTCCAGCGGGTGTGCGTGCAGCCGGGCGAGGTGCCGCAGCAGTTCGCCGGGCCGGGCGGCGGGGTAGAGCCCGGCACCCTCCTGGAGCATGACGCCGACGCGGGGCCGGAGCGCCTTGCCGTCGCGCCACGGATCAAGGCCGAAGACCCGCACGTGTCCCCTGTCCGGCCGCCGGTAGCCCTCGCAGCACTCGACGGTTGTGGTTTTGCCCGCGCCGTTCGGGCCGAGCAGCGCGGTGATGGCCGCCGGTGCGGCGGTGAAGCTCAGTCCATCTACTGCGACAATTCCGTCATTTGCCCCGCCGTACCTCTTGACCAGCGACGAAACCTCGACGGCGGCAGAACTCCTCACGGCACGAAGTCTTCCACGGCCACGAGCCGGCGATGCAGCGCGGCAGCCGGGTAAGGGTTGCCTCAGTGACACACACCACGATCGTAAGCTTGTCCCTGGGATGGAAATAGAGCACGATGGTGTTGTGAAAAACGTGCGGGACATCACGACGGAGCGGGCGACGGCCCGCGACGTTGGCGACCCGCATGCCGGTACCCGCGAGCGGGTGGCGCGATCGATTCTTGAGAACGGGCCATCGACGGCTGCGGCACTGGCCGAGCGCCTGGGCCTGACACCGGCGGCAGTGCGGCGGCACCTGGATACCCTGCTTGCCGACGGCATGATCGAGGCTCGCGAGCCGCGAGTCTACGGTCACCGTGGCAGGGGCCGGCCGGCGAAGGTGTTCGCCCTCACCGAAGCGGGGCGGGACGCCTTCGAGCAGGCTTACGACGACTTGGCCGTCAGCGCTCTTCAGTTTCTCGTACAGACCGGCGGGGAGAGGCTGGTGGCCGACTTCGCCCGGAAGCGTATCGCTTCCTTGGAGGAGCGGTACCGTCCGGTCGTCGAGGCGGCCACGCCGGACGAGCGTGCACAGGCGCTGGCCCGCGTGCTGACGTCCGACGGGTATGCTGCATCGGCTCAGT
>JASLBX010000270.1 GCA_030146385.1 Jiangellaceae bacterium
TGCTCGGCGTCCCCATCTTCCTTACCCTGGTCGTCCTGCTGGGGCAATCGGTGAGCGGCTGGGTCGCATTTCTGTGCGCCGGGGCTTTCATCGGCGGCTTCGTGATCCTCGTCGCGCGGCTTCGGGGTCATGACCCGTACGATCCGGACGACGGAGCAGTCGTCTAGGAGGGCACGTGCGCACCAGTGAGACGGTCGAGCTCACCGGACATCTGATCGACACCGGGCAGTTGTCACGGATTCTCGACGACATAGCCGAGTACGGCGGAGACTTCACTATCGACCGGTTCGATGTCGGGCACTCCCCCACCGACGAGTCGCGAGCGGTCCTGACGGTCACCTCCGTCGATTCGACCGAACTGGCACGGCTGCTGATGCGGTTGCAGACGCACGGCGCCAACCTTGTCCATCCCGGCGAGGCCACGGTTCGCGAGGTCACGCAGGACGGTGTGTTCCCGGCGGACTTCTACTCCACCACAAACCTCGATACCGCCGTCCGGATCGGCACGGAGTGGATCAAGGTCGAACAGCCCGAAATGGACTGCGGACTACTCATCTGGGACGACGAAGGGCGGACGCGGGTACGCACCGTCCCGGTCAGCGAGGTCAGGGCCGGCGACAGGGTCGTGTGCGGTGCGTCCGGCGTGCGCGTCCGTCCCGTCGCGCCACCGACCACGGGACCGACGGCCGGCCAGGTCTTCGAGTTCATGCAGTCGGACGTCTCGTCCGAGAAACCGCAGGCGTTGCTCGTACGGCAGATCGCCGACCAGATGCGCGGAGTGAAGGACGCCGGTGAACGCATTCTCTGGGTGGGCGGGCCGGCCGTCGTGCACACCGGAGCCGCTCCGGCGATGGTCGCGCTCGTCCGCGCCGGCTATGTCGACGTGCTGTTCGGCGGCAATGCCATCGCCACGCACGACATCGAAGCCGCGTTGTTCGGGACGTCCCTGGGCGTCGACCTCGCGAAGGGGCGCGGCGTCGAGCACGGCCACGAGCACCACATCCGGGCGATCAACCGGATCCGGGCCTGCGGCTCGATCCGCGCTGCCGTCGAGCAAGGCGTGCTGACCGGCGGCGTCATGCACGCGCTCGTTACCGAGGGCAAGGACTTCGTCCTGGTGGGGTCTCCGCGCGACGACGGGCCTCTGCCGGATGTCTATACCGACGTCATCGAGGGCCAGCGCGCGATGCGGGCGGCCCTGCCGGGAGTCGGGTTCGCGATCATGGTAGCTACCATGCTGCACTCGGTGGCCACCGGAAACCTGCTGCCCGCCTCGGTCCCGCTCGTGTGCGTCGACATCAACCCGGCCACGGTCACGAAGCTGGCCGATCGGGGGTCGACGCAGGCCCGCGGTGTCGTCACCGACATTGGACTGTTCCTCGAGCAACTGGCGCTGGAGCTGGCGCCCGACTACCGGTCAGCGCGCGGCTAGGTCGGCGGAGAGCGGCACGTCGAGGTCCGCCACCACCGGCCGGTGATCGCTCGCCACCTCGACGTCCGGGCCGTCGACCACCCAGCACGACTGGACTGTGGCCGGCCCGCGGACGAACACTCCGTCGATCCGGCGCCGCGGGTTGCGGGCGCTGAACGTGGGCGCGCCATCGGCCGCCCCGGCGTCCGTGAAATCAGCAGCGAGCGCTCCCCAAGTCGGCATGTCGGACGTCTCGTTGATGTCGCCGGCCAGGATCGTCACCGGAGAGTCGTACCGGTCGAGCACGCCCACGATCTCGCGACGGTGCCGGGGCCGTTCCTCCGCGTCCAGTCCAAGGTGGACGCTCGCGACCGTGCACCACGCCCCTGCCTTGTGGATCCGTGCCGCCACCACGCCGCGGCGGATCAGTCGCGGTGTGCGGCTGAGCCGGTACTCCATCACGCTCGACACGTCGACGCGGTGGGCGGCGAGCATGGCCACCCCATTGGCCGTCCTTCCCCCTCCGGCGTAGAGCAGCCCGGACTCCCGCGCCAGCGCCGCGCACTTGGATCTCCACCGGAAGAAGCGGGGAGCCTCTTGGACGCACACGACGTCGGCGTCCAGTTCGCGGAGCACCCGGATGACGGCGGACCGGTCGTCGCGCAACGACCGGACGTTGTAGGCGACGACTCTCAACTTGACCACGAGCACCACCTTAGGGAACTGTGCGGGGCTTTCCCGGCCCTTGCCGCGCTTGCAAGAGACGTTTACGTGGGGATTCCCCTCTTTACATGATCATTCCGTACGAGCGAGGTCGGCGGCGCCCACAAGCCCCGCGTCGTTGCCGAGCGTCGCGGCCCGGATCGCCGCCTCGGGACGGTGCCCCTTTCCGGTGACGTTGGCCGAGTACGCCTCCCGGGCCGGATCTAGCAGGAGAGCCCCGGCCTCGGACACACCGCCACCGATCACGAACACCGCCGGGTCGAGCACGGCGGTCAGCGACGCCAGTGCCTCCCCCAGCCACCGGCCGATCTCGGCCAGCAATGACACGGCGAGATCGTCGCCGTCCCGGGCCGCCTTCGTGACCATCTGGCCGGTGATCGCATCCGGATCGCCGCCCGCCAGGTCCAGCAGCCGGTCGGCCGCCTCAGGGCGCGCCACCGCCGCCGCTCGCGCCTCGCGGACCAGGGCCGTGCCGCTCGCGTACTGCTCCAGGCATCCGAGGTTGCCGCACCCGCAGAGGTGCCCGCCGGGGACCATCCGAAGGTGGCCGATCTCGGCGCCGATGCCGTGCGCGCCGCGGTACAGGGCTCCTGCGAGCACCAGCCCGCCACCGATTCCGGTGCCGACCGTCACGCAGACCATGTCGTCGAAGTCCTCGGCCGCACCGAACTGGAACTCGCCCCACGCCGCGGAGTTCGCGTCGTTCTCAACGACGGTCGGCAGGCCCGTCGCCGCGGTCACCTGCTCGCGGACAGGGACGTCGCGCCAGGCCAGGTTCGGAGCGAACAGCACCGTCGAGCGCTCCGCATCGACGAACCCTGCCGACCCGACGCCCACACCCGTGACCTCGTAACTCGAGGCCAGCTCCTGAGTCACCGCGACGATGCTCTCGACGATCGCGGCGGGATCGGTGAACGGCGTATCACGCCGGGTCCGGGCAAGGATCTTCCCCGAATCGTCGACCACTCCCCCCGCGATCTTCGTACCTCCTACGTCGACGCCGACGGCAAGCCCCACCTCAGCCCTCCACCCTCTTCTTCAGTTCCTTGAGAGCAGTGTCGATGATCACCTTCTCGGCCTTGCGTTTCATCAGGCCGAGCAAGGGGATGGCCACGTCGACGCTCAGCTGGTACGTGACCTCCGTGCTGCCCTCACCCACCGGTACCAGGCGGTACGACCCGTCCAGCGCCTTGAGCAGCCCGCCCTCCACCAGGTTCCAGCGCACTTCGGTGTCGTCGTCCCATTCGTACGACAGCGTGTAGGTGTCCTTGATCGCGCCGGCGTCCAGGACGAACCGCGCCTCCGCCGGGCGCTCATCCTCGTCGTCGTACACCGTCAGGATCTCGACCTGCTTTACCGACGCCGTCCACTCCGGGTACGCCTCCAGATCGGCGATCACCGCCATCACATCGGCCGGTGGGGCGTCGATGGAAATACTCGAAGTGGTTTGCTCGGCCATGGCTCGTCCCTCGTTGCCAGCGTCGTCGCCTGTAGTGGCGAAGCGACCCTATCGGTCGGGTTCGGCACGCGATTCGCCGCATGGCCGACCGAACTCGAGCTCGTCCTTCAGCGCGTGGACCCGGCGCTTGTAGTCGCGCACGTACGCCTCGCGGAGCCGCAGCATCCGGCGCGCGGACCGGGGTGGCGCCGGGTCGGCCCGGAGGAACCAATGGACGATCACGCCGTCGCGCCACGGCTCCAGCCAGATCTCCGCCGATCCGGCCAGCGCGCCGGTCACCGTCCAGCGGATCCCTTCGTTCCCGCGGTCCTGGGCGACCGTGAGCCTGAGCTCGGGCCACCACGCGCGCCACAGCGCAGGCTCGGCGAACCTGGCTGCGAGCTCGGAGACATCGGCGACGACGAACGACTCGTCCATGATGTCGATTTTCGGCGCCACGGCGACACCATAGCGAGCCGGACGTTCGGCGCGATTCGGCGGTTGTGCGGCAGACTTGCCGGCATGCGTAGCGGTCAGGCCCGGGGCCGGCCCAAGAGGTGAGCGGCCTGCGTCGGCACCCGTTCGACGAGCGCCACTGGCGTGCCGTGGCCGTGGCGCGTCCCGGCATGCTCGCGCTCGTCGTGGCACTCACGGCCGCCGCACGGGACGATGTCAGCAATCCATGGTGGCTCGTCGCCCTCGCCCTGGTGGCGGTCACGGCAGGTCTCGCCCAGCGCACCCTCCCGCATGCGTGGCCGCAGGCGGCAGCGGAGATGGCGGCCGCCGCGGTCATCGTCGGGCTCGGCATGCGTGAGTCGTACCTTGGCCTGCCGTACCTGCTGCTTCCCGGCTTCGCCGGCGGTCTCGCGGCCGGCGTGGCTGGCGCAGCGTGGTGTAGCGGCGCCGGGGCGGGAGCCCTGCTGATCGGGCTCATCCTGCGGTCCGCACCGCTGGACGCGGCCACCCTGGTGAGCCTCATCCCATGGGTTCCGATGATCTTCGCAACCGGCGGCATAGGGGCCTGGGTGCAACGCCAGCAGACCGTGCGGACGGCCGACGTCAGCCGGTACGGCGCGGCGTACCGGCTGCTCTCCGAGCTGCGCGTGGTGTCGCGCCGGCTGTCCGGCGGCCTCGACCCGGTCACCTTGGCCAACGGCCTGATCGATGACGTCTGCGCCCGCACCAACGCCCGGCGCGCCGCCTTGCTCGTACGCCGCGAGGGTGGCGTCATGCTGCCGCTGGCCCGGCGCGGCGGGGACGACAGCTGGCTGGCCAGGGTCGAGCACGACCCGCTGGTCCTGGACGCCTGGACGACCGAGATGCCGGCGAGCGCGGCCAACGGCCGCCGTGGGCTGCGGCTGATCATCCCGCTGCGAGTGGGGAATGGCACCATCGGAGCCGTCGTGGCAGACGTCACCGAGCCGGTGTCACCGGAAGAGTTGGCCGTAGTCGCCCGCTCGACCGACGACGACGCTCTCCGGCTGGAGACCGCCCTGCTGTTCGACGAAGTGCGCGAGATAGCCACGCGGGAGGAGCGGCGCCGGCTGGCCCGCGAGATTCACGACGGGATCGCCCAGGAGCTCGCGTCGCTGGGCTATCTCATCGATGACCTGCAGGCCCGCGCTCGCGACGCCAACCTGCGCTCTCTGGCCGGCACGCTCCGCAAGGAGGTCACCCGGATCCTTTCCGACCTGCGGCACTCCATCTTCGACCTGCGCAGTGACGTCCCCGCCGACGTCGGGATCGGGACGGCACTTGCCGGGTATGCGCGTCTGGTCGGGTCGCAGACCGGGCTCACCGTCCACCTCGTGCACGAGGAGTCGCACGAGCGGCTGCGCCCGGAGGTGGAGGCGGAGCTGCTCCGGATCGGCCAGGAGGCCATCACGAACGTCCGAAAGCACGCCAACGCCCGCAACTTGTGGGTCACCGTGGCGGTCAATCCCCCTGCGGCGCGGGTGCAGGTCGCTGACGACGGGGTCGGGCTCGGACTCCGGCCACGCGACCGCTACGGCCTGGACATCATGGCCGAGCGGGCCCGGCGGGTCGGTGCGACATTACTGATCGAGAACCGCCCCGAAGGAGGTACCGTCGTGGACGTATCCCTGGGGGACGACGAGGGGAAGAGGTAGCCGTGGCAGCGACAGTCCTGCTCGTCGACGATCATGAGCTGATCCGCCAAGGCTTGCGGCGGGCCTTCGAGCGCGACGCCGACTTCAGCGTGGTCGGCGAGGCCGGCACGCTCGCCGAGGCCACGAGGCTCGCCAATTCCCTCCGCCCCGACGTCTGCGTCATCGACATGCGGCTACCTGACGGCAACGGCCTCGACCTCGCCCAGGCGCTGCGGCAGGACCGCTCCGACGTCGGTCTGGTCATCCTGACCATGTACGCGGGCGACGACCAGCTGTTCACGGCGCTGGACGCGGGCGCCTCGGCGTTCGTACCGAAGAGCGCGCCAAGCGACGACGTGGTGGCGGCCGCGCGCCACGCAGCAGCCAAGCCCACGTCATTCGTGGCCGATGCTCTCGCGGCTGCCATGCACCGCCGGCTCAACCCGACCGGCCCGCAGCTGACCCGCCGCGAGCGCGAGGTCCTCGACCTGCTCGCCGAGGGGCTCGGGGTCGCGAGCATCGCCCGCAAGCTCTACATCAGCGAGTCGACGACGAAGACTCACGTGTCCAAGCTCTACGACAAGCTGGGCGCGGCCAACAGGGCTCAAGCGATCATGGCGGCGGTGCGCGCCGGGCTGCTGGACGACACCGACCGGGAGTGAGGCGAACCGGCTCGCGGGTGGGCCGTTCGGGTGATGCCGCACTGCCCGTACGCAGGATCGACTCCAGGTGACGCACCTGACACCGTTGGTACCGGCGCGAGCGCTGGCGGGCAACGGAGCGTGCTGCGCCCGGTTCAGTCCCGATAGCCATCATGCCAGGCCACCACAGGGGAGGTGCCACGATGCGGATGCCCGGACTACCTGACTCCGGCCACCGCCGGGGCAGAGTGTTGGAGTACGCGCTGGTAATTCTGACCGTAGCGCTGATCATCGGTTTCGCCACCTGGTTCCTCGGCCAGGAGATCGCCGCTGACGTCCAGGAGCGGTAGCGGCCGCGTTCAGGCCAGCAGGCTGCGCAACGTCGCCACCGAGTGGTCCCAACTCCACTCCTCCTGCACCCACGCCCTCGCCTTATCTCCGAGTACGCGGACCAGGCCGGGATCGCCGAGCAACTCCGCGGCGCGCGCAGCGATGACTAGCGGGTCACGGGCGTCCACGACGTAGCCCGTCTCGCCGTCCAGCACGGTCTCCGGGGCTCCGCCGCTGTCACCGACCAGAACAGGGCAGCCGGACGCCTGCGCCTCGAGGAACACAATGCCGAGAGCTTCCGGCTCGAGGCCCCCGAGGCGGGTGCGGCACGGCATTGCGAACACGTCGCCGGTGTCGAACCACGCCGGGGCGTCGGACCACGGCACGGCCCCGGCGAATAGGACCGATCCACTCACATGGTGGTCGCGCACGAGCCGCTCGAGCCGCCGCCGGTACGGGCCGTCGCCCACAAGCAGCAGCAGCGCGTCGGGGACGTCGGCCACTATCCGCGGCATGGCCCGGATCAGGGCGTCCTGCCCCTTGCGCGCGATGAACCGCGACACCGACAGCAAGACCGGCCGTCCGGGGTCGATGCCGAGCCAGGCCCGGATCTCCGCCCCGCCCCTGCCGGGGCGGAACGTGGCGCTGTCAACCCCGGGTGCGAGCCGCACCATCCGTTGCTGGGCCGACGGTGACAGCGCGCGGGCTATGCGCCGCCGGCAGAACTCCGACACATACGTGAGCACGTCGCACGCCTCGCCGATGGTGTAAAGAGCCCTGCTCGCGGTCGGAACCTTGGCCCACCAGGTCTCGTGGCCGTGGGTGAGGCCCACGATGCGACGCGCGCCCAGATCCCGCAGCGGGCGGGCGAGCAGCCCCAGCGGCGCCGCCGCGCCGAACAGGACGGAGTCGCAGCCGCTGCCGCGGAACACCTCGCCGACCCGCCGCCGAACGGCGGGCGTCGGCAGCAGCGTCGACGCCGGATCACGCACCACGGGGTACGGCAGACGAGCATCGAGCTCCCGGTCGCCGGACATGCTCGCGGCGTACACGACGACCTCATCGGCGGGCAGCCGGTTGCAAAGGGTGAAGACGAACGACTCGATACCTCCGCGGCGGGTCGGAAAGTCGTTCGTGACGACCAGGGTGCGGCCCACTACTCCCCCTTCACCAGGTCAGCCGGCTCGGGTTCGCCGTGCAGCTGCGCCCAGGTCCGGGCCAGGGCGATGCGCTGTGGATGGGTCGGATGGCTGGAGAACAGCGCGAACACCAAGGCAGGCGGGTCCGGATCGGAGTACGCGTTGACGGCCAGGCTGTGCTGCATACCGATGAAGGTGGACGCGTCGCGCGTGAGGTCGAGCGCGTGCACGTCCGCGCGGGTCTCGATTCTCCGGCTCACCAGCTGCTGCACGGGTTCGGCGACCAGGCCGAGCACCGTGACGGTCGCGAGCACGAGCGCAATCACCCGTGGATCGGCCGGACCGGTCGCGCCGGATCGCTCGAGCGGCCAGCGCCAGGCCAGAACGCCGGCCAGCACGCATGCACCCCCTGCTGCGGCGAGCGCACCCATCATGGTGCCGTTGCGGACGTCGTGGCGGACGGTGTGGCCGAGTTCGTGAGCGACGATCGACCGGATCTCGTCGTCGGTCGCCTGGTCCAGCAGTGTGTCGTAAACGACGATCCGGTGCGTGGCGCCGAATCCTGACACGTAGGCGTTGAGCGTCGTCGTGCGCCGCGACGCGTCGGCCACGAGCACGTCATCGACCTGAAGCCCGTCCGCGTGCGCGAGTTCGAGCAGGGACGTGCGGAGCTCACCGTCCGGCATCGGGGTGAACTTGTTGAACACCGGCTCGACCACGAGGGGGTAGAGGAAGGAGATGGTCACCACCAGGGCCGCGGCGCCGGCTGCAGCGAGCGTCCACCACCAGCGGGGCCACGCCCGGGCCAGCGCCACGACGGCGAGCAGAGCCAGTAGCGTCGCCCCGGTCTGCAGCCCGAACGACCGGGCCATGTCGCCCAGCCAGCCCGCCCAATCGCGCGTCGACAGCCCGTATGACCGGCGCACCGACTCGACCCACGCCGAAAACGGCATGGTCGCGGCGCGCATCACGAGCAGCACGGCCAGGCCGCCCAGCAGCACCTGCAAGATCCAGCCACCTCCGAGCGGGCGGGCCGCCGTCTCCACGATTCGCGACCCGAGCGGGGTCAGTCCCAGCGCGAGCGCCACGACCAGACCCGTGCCGAGGTTGAAGTAGCCGGGCGGCCGGCTCTCAGAGCGGTACTGCTCGGCTGCCGCCTGCTCCTGCGTGGTGAAGTCGCGGTCCGGGTCGGCAGGGACGAGGTCGGCGCCGGTGTCGGCGAACGGTTGCCAGGGCGTCACCGAGACAACCACGATTACGAAGCCGGCGAGCAGTACGGCAGCGGCGATCCACGTCGCGGCGCCGCTGGTCCTCACCCGACGATACTAGCGGCGTTGATCAGCCCGGCCGGGTAGCACCGGAGAAGTTCGACCGGTAGTACCCGTCGAGGCTGACCATGCTGACCGGCGTGCCGGGCTTGACCGCGTGCACCATCTGGCCGTTGCCGGCGTAGATGCCGACGTGGCTGATCGGGCTGTAGAAGAACAGCAGGTCACCTGGGCGAAGATTGTCCCACGACACCCGGGTGCCGACGCCGATCTGCTGGTACGACGAGCGCGGTAGCGACACGCCCGCGGCAGCCCAGGCAGCCTGCGTCAGACCGGAACAGTCCCAGCCGTCAGGGCCGGTCCCGCCCCACACGTACGCGTCGCCGAGCTGCGCCATGGCGAAGTCAAGCGCGACCTGCCCCTTGCCGGAGGCGGCGGGTGCTGGGTCCGAGGAATCCTCGCGGTCGGAGCTGCGGCTTTCCTGCTCGGCGGCCTGCTCACGGGCTTCCAGGGCCTCGCGCTCGGCCTCGCGGCGCTCGGCCTCAAGCTGCGCCCGCGCCTCTGCCTCGAGATTGTCGAGCAGCTGCTGCGCCTCGGCGAGCAGCTTCTCGGCGGTGGCCTTCTCTTCGTCGAGCAGATCCTGGACCGCCTGCAGGCGCGTGAGTTGCTCGTCGTGGAGCAGGGTGTCCTGCTCGAGCCGCTGCCGCTGGGCGGCTACCTCCTGCAGTTGCTCTCCCTGCTGCTGGGTGTAGGCGTCGATCACCGCTGCCTGCGCCAGGTACTCGTCGGGGTCATCGGCGAGCAGCATTTGCATCGTGGGGTCGATACCGCCGGACCGGTAGGTGGCCGCGGCGAAACCCCCGATTTCGGCGATCAGCTCCTTCAGCCGTGCCTCCTGACGCGCGACGCTCTCCTCGGCCTTGGCCAGCCGGCGCTCGATGTCTTCGAGCTCGTCGCTGGCCTGGTGATACCGCTCAGCGGCAACCTCGGCTTCGTGGTGCAGTTCGTCGACCTTCTCTTTGACCTCTTCGAGAGTGAGGTCCGGATCGGCATAGCCCACTTGAGCCGACGTGATTCCGCCAAAGGTCGTGACCGCCGCGGTGCACAGCACCACAATGAAGCGGCGCGGGCGACCGACGCGTCGGGTGTGAGTGGGGCCAGGTCGGTTCGTGGTCCGGCGGGAATGCTCGGGCACGCCTGTCCTTTCCTCATCCGCGGCAGCCTGCTCGTCGGCCGTCGGCCGGCAGGGGGGAGCAGGCGCCTCGGGCAGGCTAGCTAGCCGACCGCGCCTGGCGCAAGTGCACACGCACGTGCATCTCGGCGTGTTCGTCCTCCCGATCTCGCGAAACGGCCAGCCGCAACGGGGGGACCAGGCCGGCGTGGGCCAACGCGTCGATCGCCACCTGCTCGGACTCGTCAAGCTCTGCACCCTCGTCCGGAATCCCGAGTAGAACCGACACCACGCAGTCAGAACATGCCAGGCCGCGAACCTCGCACGCGTCACAGTCGATGAGCATCGTGCTGTGTCACCTCCGTCAGGCGGCCGCGCTAGCCGGCCGCGATCTGAAGCTCACGCTAGAGGCCGGGTCTGACAACGCTCGCCCTCCCCCCTTCGCGTGGGTTTAGGCCCCGATCAGCCGGATGAGCGCATCCGCGGGCACCGGCCGCGCGCCAGAGCGGCGGACTCCGTCCGCGACCTCCCGGTCGGACGACACCACCACGACGGCACGCCCCTCCGGCTCGGCCCGCACCAGCCGGCGGATCAGCTCGTCGGCCGTCTCGCCCTGCGGGCTGAACCGCACCCGCACCCCGGCCGCCGGGCCCACTGATGGGGGCACCAACACGTCGGCGCCGTCGAACACGCAGGTGACCTCGGCCCCCGTCCGGGCCGCCAGGGCGCCCAGCGCCTGGACCAGCCGGGTGCGCTGAGCCTCCAGCGGCATCGCCGGCCACGCCGATTTCGTGACGTTGTAGCCGTCCACCACCAGATGGACTCTCGGCAGCGCCAGCAGATCGGACAGGTAGGCCGGGTCGTCGGCCGTGCGCGCCCGGCCGTGTGCCGGCACATCAGTCCCGCCCGGACCGCTCGCCGCCACCGTGTCGGCCGGCCGCACGGACGTCGCCGGCAACGCGAGCTCACGGCGCAGCCCGGCGGCGGCTTCGGCGAGCGTGTCGAGCAGCAGCCCGAGTCGCGCGGTCTCCAGGCCGCGTCCTTCCCGGCCCGCGCGCTTGATGTTCTCCAGCGCGGCCTCGGCCTCGCTCAGCTTGGCGCGCAACCGCCGCGCCTCGGATTCCGCCGCCGTCCGGGCGGCTTCCGCCTGTTCGAGGGCCTTGCCGAGCTCTGACTCGGCGGCCTGTTCAGCTCCTCTCGCGGCGCCGGCCCGCTCGCGGGCCTCGCCAAGGCGCCGCCGGAGAGTGGCATTCTCGGCCTTGAGCCGTTCGATCTCACCCTTGTAGCGGTCACGGGCCTCCCTGGCGGAGGCACGAGCCGCGGACAGCTGCTCGCGGAGCCGAACCGCCGCTGCCGACTCGCGGGCCGCTCTCGCCTCGGATTCCGCCCGGTTGGCGGTTTCCTCGGCCGCCTTCACGGCTATCTCCCACCCGTCCGGCCTTTGAAGGTA
>JASLBX010000303.1 GCA_030146385.1 Jiangellaceae bacterium
GAAGGACCCTGCCCTTGAGCGGCGGTTCCAGCAGGTCTACGTCGGCGAGCCGAGCGTCGAGGACACCATCGCGATCCTGCGCGGGCTGAAGGAGCGGTACGAGGCGCACCACAAGGTGCAGATTTCGGACGCGGCTTTGGTTGCAGCGGCCACGCTGTCCAACCGCTACATCACCGGCCGCCAGCTGCCGGACAAGGCGATCGACCTGGTCGACGAGTCCGCGTCCCGGCTGCGGATGGAGATCGACTCCTCTCCAGTCGAGATCGACACGCTGCGCCGGACGGTCGACCGGCTGAAGATGGAAGAGCTGGCGCTCGATAAGGAGACCGACGCCGCGTCGCAGGAACGGCTCGCTGCGCTGCGGGCCGAGCTGGCCGACACCGAAGAGGAACTGCGCGGCCTCGAGGCCCGCTGGGACCAGGAGAAGTCAAGCCTGAACCGGGTCGGCGCGCTCAAGGAGCAGATCGACGAGCTGCGCGGACAGGCCGAGCGGGCCCAACGGGCGGGCGATCTGGCCGGCGCGAGCGAGATCCTCTACGGCAAGATCCCGCAGCTGGAGAAGGAACTCGCGGCTGCAGCGGAGGCCGAAGCCGACCGTCCGGCGAACGCCATGGTCAAGGAGGAGGTCGGCCCGGACGACGTGGCCGACGTGGTTTCCGCGTGGACAGGCATTCCGGCCGGCCGGCTCCTCGAGGGCGAGACCGGCAAGCTGCTGCGGATGGAGGAGGAGCTCGGCCGCCGCGTGGTCGGGCAGCAGGCTGCGGTGGCTACGGTTTCGGATTCCGTCCGGCGGGCGCGAGCGGGCGTCTCGGACCCCGACCGGCCCACCGGCTCGTTTCTGTTCCTTGGGCCCACGGGTGTGGGGAAGACCGAGCTGGCCAAGGCCCTCGCGGGATTCCTTTTCGACGACGACCGCGCGATGGTCCGGATCGACATGAGCGAGTACGGCGAGAAGCACAGCGTCGCTCGCTTGGTTGGGGCGCCACCCGGGTACGTCGGCTACGAGGAGGGCGGCCAGCTGACCGAGGCAGTGCGGCGGCGTCCGTACTCGGTGATCTTGCTGGACGAGGTCGAGAAGGCGCACCCGGAGGTGTTCGATGTCCTGCTGCAGGTGCTCGACGACGGCCGGCTCACCGACGGGCAGGGCCGGACGGTCGACTTCCGCAACGCGATCCTGATCCTGACGTCCAACCTGGGCTCGGTCTTTCTGGCCGACCCGACGCTGGACGACAACGCCAAGCGCGAGAAGGTGATGGAGGTCGTGCGGGCGTCGTTCAAGCCCGAATTCCTCAACCGGCTCGACGACGTGGTGCTGTTCGATCCGCTGGGCACCGGCGAGTTGGCCCGCATCGTCGACCTTCAGGTGTCGCTGCTCGCCGACCGGCTGGCGGACCGGCGGCTTACGCTGCAGGTCAGCGATGCGGCCAAGGAGTGGCTGGCGCTCACCGGATATGACCCCGTGTACGGCGCTCGGCCGCTGCGCCGCCTCGTCCAGACCGCCATCGGCGACAAGCTGGCTCGGGCGATCCTGGCCGGCGAGATCAAGGACGGCGACGCCGTGTCGGTCGACCTCGACGAGTCCGCCGACACCCTGACCGTCCAGCGCACCTGACTACTCCCCGCTGATCATCGGCACTTTCCGGGTTATGCAGCCGGAAACTGCCGGTGATCACGCGTGCGTGAGGGGTAGGTAGGGTCGGGTGGTATGTCGACTGCGCTAGTGACGGGCCCGACGTCCGGCATCGGGAACGCGTTCGCGCGCCAGCTCGCGGCGTCCGGGTACGACCTGGTGCTCGTCTCGCGGGACGCTGAGCGGCTGGCGGAGACCGCGGCCCGGCTCGAGAAAGAGCACGACATCACCGCCGAAGTGCTCACGGCGGATCTCAGCACGCACGAAGGTATGGCCGTCGCCGAGGAGCGACTCAGCGATCCCGGCCGTCCCGTCGATCTGCTGGTCAACAACGCAGGGTTCGTGTTGCGCAAGCCGTACATCGCCAACGACATCGACGACGAAGAGCGGCTACTCAAAGTCCACGTCCTTGCCGTCCTCCGGCTAACTCGCGCCGCGCTGCCCGGAATGATGGAGCGCGGCCGAGGGGCGATCGTCAACGTCAGCTCGCTCGCCGGCCTCATCCCGCGCGGGACGTACAGCGCGCACAAGGCATGGGCCACCATGTTCAGCGAGGGCCTTGCACCGCGTGTGTCCAGCAGCGGAGTGCACGTGATGGCCCTCCTGCCCGGCTTCGTCCGTACCGAACTGCATCAGCGGGCTCAGGTGAAGATGTCGGGCATTCCGTCGTTCATGTGGCTGGACGTGGATCGCCTCGTCCGGTCGGCGCTGCGGGATCTCGAACGCGGGAAATGGGTGTCGGTTCCAGGTCGGGTTTACCGGCTAGCGAGCTGGCTGGTACCCCGGTTGCCTCGCCGGTTCCTCGTCGCGACCGGCAAGCGGCACCCTGCTGAGCGGAACCGCTGAGGCAATCATCCGACCGCGGCGCGGACGTACGGGATGCGGCGCAGTGCCATCGTGAGCACGACTGACGCGGCGATGGTCACAACCAGGTGCCCGGCCGCGGCGATCAGCATCGCGGCAGGTGCGTCCGGCAGCCGCCAGCCGCCCTGCAACGGGTGCAGTACGAGCGGGTGAACCAGGAAGATTCCGAATGTCACGGACGCGACGCTGGCGAGCCAATCCTGCCGCGCCCGTATTGCCTGGCCCATGGCCCGCAGCAGGAGGAACGCCGACAGCGACATCACGACGACCGTCGGTGACAGGTAGCCGTACAGGTACCGGCCCGGCGTGCCCCAGCCGGCCGGCACGGTCAGGACACCGACCAGTCCCGCCGTCGCGACCACGGACGTCATGAATACGGCGGCCGCGATGCGCACCCGGTAAGGAGTCAGCCGCATGTCACGCAGCACCCAGCCGGCGACGAAGTACCCGGCGAACGGCAGGAATCGGGTCGCCGCCGTGTGTGATCCGGCTCCAGCG
>JASLBX010000322.1 GCA_030146385.1 Jiangellaceae bacterium
ATGACGAGAGCAGCAGCCACGGGATCGGCCCCACCTCGTCGCCGATCCAGGGCAGGAAAGGCACAAAGAAGCCGAGGCCGGTGAGCAGGCCCAGCCGCGCGGCCCGCCACACCGTCTGGTCCCGCACGATCAGGATGAAAGCCGCGACCACCGGGATGGTGACGAACCACAGGTCGTACGGCTGGAACGCGAAGATCAGTGCCGCACCGGTGAAGAGGGCGGCCGCGGGCCGTAGGTATGCGTTCACCAGCGGTCTGCTCCGTCCGTCGGCCGGTCACGGTCTACGTGCGTGACGGTACAACGTCTGATGATGATCGTGCGTGCCCGGCACTGGTGGTCGCGGGACGTGACCCGGCCCCGCCCTTCGAACCGACTCCCCGGACCGCTGGATGCGATCCGCGGACCGTTATCTACTGGGCGGGCCGGGCCCGACCTCGTCTCACCCCGTGCCACGGCGACGGCTCCCGGGTCCGAACCACGCGCTCATGAGCCTGGGCTTTCAGGGCTCGCCAAAGCTCCCCGTCTCGACCCCGAACGCACGGCCGGAAAATCACCGGCCAGCCGACTTGTGGTTGTCCGCTGGTGGACTCCACGTGACTCTGCCCACGGTCCAGAGTGCTGTCAACTTGTAGCTGACCTGGGAAAATAGTGCATTATCGCAGGTCAGCAAGGCCCTGTGATCAAGCAAAAGATCAAGGAAATTTGTCTTTCGCACGGCGTGTTCGGCTTGACCAGGGCGCTCCAGATCCGCGTCTTCGGCCTGCTGCCACGGACGTCAACGCTCGAACACGATGCGGCCGCGGACGACGGTACGCACACAATGTGGCACGGGCTTGCCGGGACTCACGTCCGGCAGGCCCGGCGCACCCGAGTCTAGGCCGTCCGAGGCCGGCAGGCTCTGATCATCCGGCGTCCGGGCGATCTGCACGCCTGCGCCGTCCCAGACCGCGTAGGTGGCCGCCATGCCCGGCGCGAGGCTCCCCGCGCCCTCGACGTTCGCTGCCCGCCAGCCGCCGCGAGTGGCGGCCATGAAGGCGCCACGCACGCTCATCCGCTGCTCTGGATTGTGGTGGAACGCCGCGGCGCGTACCGCCTCCCAGCCGCCCAGCGGCGTCACCGGCGAGTCCGAGCCGAAGGCCAGGCCGACTCCGGCGCGGGCCATCGAGGCGAACGGATTCAGCGCCGCCGCACGCTGCGCTCCGAGGCGGGTCGCATACATGCCGTCGTCCCCTCCCCACAGCGCGTCGAACGCCGGCTGGACGCTGGCCACGATCCCGAGCCTGGCCATCTCCTCGATGAGCGGCGGAGAGATCATCTCGACGTGCTCGAGCCGGTGGCCGGCCTTGGCGATGACGTCCTCGCCACTCTGCTCGGCAGCATTGGCGATGGCGGAGACGGCGATCGCCACCGCTGCATCGCCGATGCAGTGGAAACCCGCCTGCAGGCCCGCCCGCGTGCAGGCGACCACGTGCTCGGTCGCGGCCTCGACGTCCAGGTACAACTGTCCGGAGGTGGTGGGGTCGTCCGCGTACGGCTCCTCAAGGCCGGCGCTGCGCGAGCCGAGTGATCCATCCACGGTTAGGTCGCCCGCCGCGCCGGCGGCTCCGAGGCTCTGCGCCCGCGCAACGCCATCAGGTCCGGCCTCGCCCCAGTAGACCACCACCTCGGGGAGCGGCTCCTCCGCGCTGAGAGCCAATAGCGCCCGCACGTCGTCCTCGCTGTTGATGTGCGGCGCGGCCATCTCGTGGACGGCGCCGATCCCCAGCGCGGCCGCCTTCTGCAACACGCCGCGGTGGATCTCGCGGCGCGTCTGGTCGGGAATGCTGCGCTCGGCGGCCCTCCGGGCCAACGCCTGAGCCCGGCGCCGCACGATGGCCCCCTCATATCCATCCGCGGAGGCGATCTCGGGCTCGTGCTCGAGCAGCGCCGTCGAGATCAGCGAGCTGTGCCCGTCGACCCGGCTGAGCAGGACGACCGCGCCCTCGCTCGCACTGTCGATCTCCTCGCGCGTCGGCGGCCGGCGCTCGGGCCAGTTGTGCTCGTCCCAGCCCTGCCCGCGGATCGGCTCGCCTGGATGCGTCCGCGCCTGCTGGCGGAGGCGGTCGAGGAAGTCGTCCAAGGACGTCGCAAGGCCTATGTCAACCCCACGCTCCCCCAGGCCGGTGCCAAGCACGTGCACGTGGGAATCCACGAACGCCGGCGTCACGAGCGCGCCGCCGAGATCGACGACCTCATCGGCGGCATCGGCTCGCTCGTCAGCGGCCGCTTCGTCGCCCACCCAGCCGATGCGCTCTCCATCCACGAGCATGGCCGTGGCGAACGGGGCGGCGGGGCTGTACACGATGCCGTTGCGCAGCAATGTGGATCTCGACATGGTCGGAAGTCTGCCAGGGCGGGTGATCGCGCTGGCCTTCGGCCGCAGCAGCGGTACGACCTGGTGCGTCGACCTCCGTGGATTGCGGACGCTCTACGGATATCGTTACGTTGAACGGCAAGACTTTTGGTTCAACTAGGACGTAACCGCATGTTCTTCGACTACTACCGACTCAAGGAGGCGACGACGTGGCCAACCACACCGGGGTGAAGCCGGGTGATGTGCACGAGGTACTCGGGCGGCACCTGTTGACCGACGGGTTCAAGCTCGTGTTCGACACCAAGGCCAGCCAAGGCTCCTGGCTGGTCGACGCTCGCGACGGCCAGCGCTACCTGGACATGTACACGTTCTTCGCCTCCGCACCGCTGGGCTGCAACCCGCCCGGCATCGTCGACGACGAGGAGTTCATGGCGCTGCTGGCCGAGATCGCCGCCAACAAGCCCGCCAACTCCGATATCTACAGCGTCCAATACGCAGAGTTCGTTGAGACGTTCGTCCGCGTCCTCGGCGACCCCCGGCTCCCGCACCTGTTCTTCATCGAAGGAGGCGCGCTCGCGATCGAGAACGCGCTCAAGGCCGCCTTCGACTGGAAGAGCCGGCACAACGAGGCGCACGGTCGCGATTCCGAGCTCGGTACCCGGGTACTGCACCTCACCCGCGCCTTCCACGGTCGGACGGGGTACACGATGTCGCTGACCAACACCGAGCCGAACAAGACCGCGCGCTACCCCAAGTTCGACTGGCCGCGCATCGAGGTGCCGGCTGTCCACTTGGCCGCGTCCGACGAAGAGCTCCAAGCGGCCGAGGAGCGCGCTCTGCGGCAGGCCGCCGAGGCCTTCGAGCGGTACCCGCACGACATCGCGGCGTTCATCGCCGAGCCGATCCAGGGCGAGGGCGGCGAC
>JASLBX010000343.1 GCA_030146385.1 Jiangellaceae bacterium
ACGATCTCGACAGTGCGGCCGCCGCTCGGGCCCGGCGCGCTCGGCAAGTACGACCACGAGCTTGCCGCCCTCGACGGCACGGGGTTGGACGACATCGAGATGGACGCCGCACTGACGCTTGTCCTGCAGTTCGTCCGGGCGTCGGCCCTTGCCGCGGAGGAGGTTCACGCCGCGCGCGAGACGAGCCAGCAGGACGACGAGCAGTGGTGGGCCGCAAACGAGCCACTGTTGAACCGGATCATGGACCCGGCCACGTACCCGCTGGCCAGCCGCGTCGGCTCTGCCGCCGGCCAGGCGCATGGTGCGGCATTCAACCCCGATCACGCCTACGAGTTCGGGCTCGAACGGATCCTCGACGGGCTGGAAGCGTTGATCAAGCGACGCCGCCCGTGACGATCAACGGCGGGCGCGGCGCAACCGGACGCGCACCCGCCGCGGCCCCACCATCCGCGGACCGGCGAACCGGCGCTCAACCCGGTTGAGCTCGCGGCGCACGGGTTGGCCGATGATCTCGCCCATGAGCACGCCGGCGGCCAGGGCGAGACCGATCGTGGCCGCCTGCAGCAGCGTCAGCATTCCGGCGGTCGGATCGCCTTCGCTCATCAGCAGCATGCCTCGGTAGATCGTCAGTCCGGGCAGCAGGATCACGATGCTCGGCACGACCACGACCAGCGGCGGTGCGTTCAGCCGGAGCGCCAGTACATGGGACGCGAGTCCAGCGGCGGTCGCGGCGAGCGCGGCAGAGGCAGCCGGCGTGCCAAAAGCGCTCTGCGCCGAGACCCACACCACGAATCCCAGCGCCCCGGCCACCCCGCAAGGCAGCAGGAGGCGCCGAGGTACCTGGTACGCCACCGCGAAGGAAAGCGCGCCGACCGCGGCGGCCAGCGTCCGCCAGGGTAGCTCGGCGAGCGAGGTCGCCACCGGCGGCCGCACGCTCAGCAGGACGTCGATCTGCTGCGCGATGAGCAGCCCGATTGCCACGCCGGCCACGATGCCCGCCGTGAGCAAAAGCACTTCGACAGCCCGTCCGGCCGCCGTGACCAGGAAGCCGGTGATCGCGTCCTGCACGGTCGCCACCAGGCCGAGCCCTGATAGCAGCACAATGATTCCACCGGCGACCACCAGCGAGGGCCGGACGGGCAGATCCAGCAGATTGAGCACCACTGCCACCATCGTGGCCACCAGTGCGCCCACGACCTGTAGGAAGAAGTCGGGCCATCCGCGCCGGCTCAGCAGCCGGCCCAGCTGGTCGACGAGGGCGGTGGACGCGAAGGCGACGAGAGCGGTCAGCAGATTCCCGCCCAACAGCTGGGTCACCGCGGCCGCGAGCATGGCCCACCCGCAGGTGGTCACCCACCGCGGATACAGCGGAGTCCATGACTCGATCTCGGAAAGGCGCGCCGCGGCGTCGCGACGGGTCATCGCGTGCTCAACGAGGTCGACCACAAGTTGGTGCACGGCAGTGAGGCGTGCGTAGTTGGCCCTCCGATGGCGCACCACGCGCACCTGGGTGATCGGCGGCCCGTCAGTGCGGTAAAGGGTGATCGTCACGGCGTTGAAGGTCACGTCGATCTCGGTGTGCGGGACGCCCAGCGCGCCGGCGGCGGCCATGACCGACGCCTCGACGTCGACCGTCGCGGCACCGCTGGCCACCATGAGATCGCCGATCCGGAGCAGGACGTCGGCCACGCGGTGCAACTCGGCGTCGTGGGCGAGCGGCACGTCGGTCCGCCGGCCGTACCTGCGAAGCAGCGCCGTGGCGCCCTGTCCCGGTGATGGCGCCGGCTCCCTTTTGGGCCCGTCTCGCCGGTCAGCCTCGGGCGGATCGGGCTCATCGCGGCGCGGCTTCCATCGCACGTCCTCAGGTGTATCAGACGGCCAAAAGCGTCCGGATGCTCAGACCATGAAGGCCACGGGGTTTGAGGTGGCGCCATCCGGCTACGCCGTCACGCGGGCGGACCATGCGACGAAGGAGCCGACATGCACACCCAACCGACACTGCAACTGCACACAGGTAACGAGATGCCGGCACTCGGTCTGGGCACCTGGCAGCTCACCGACGACCCGGCGGGCACGGTCGAGGACGCGTTACGCATGGGCTACCGCATGATCGACACCGCGGTCGATTACGGCACGCAGCCCGCCGTGGGCACCGCGATCCGGCGCAGCGGTCTGCAACCGACCGACTACTACCTGGTGACCAAGGTGGAGCCGGAAGAGAACGCCTACGAAGGCACTGTCCGGGACCTCGAGGAACTCGGGCTGGATGCAGTCGATCTCATCGTCATCCATCGTCCTCCTGGGGATGAGCCCGGCGTCAAACTCTGGCGGGACCTCATCCGTGCCCGGGACGATCAGCTGACAATGGACATCGGCGTGAGCAACTACTCGATCGAGCAGATCGAGGCCCTGGTCGACGCCACCGGCGAGGTACCCGTGGTGAACCAGATCGAATGGTCGCCGTTCGGCTGGAGCCAGGACATGCTCGACTACTGCGACGACCTGAACATTGTCGTCCAGGCGTACAGCCCGCTCACCCGCGAGCGCCGGCTCGACGACGAACGATTGGTCGAGATCGCCGCGCGATACGAGAAGACGCCCGCACAGGTTCTGCTGCGCTGGAATCTGCAAATGGGGGTGTCGCCG
>JASLBX010000374.1 GCA_030146385.1 Jiangellaceae bacterium
CAACGCCCTTCGCGGACCGGCCGGCGGAGCGGCCTTCGAGCCGCTGACCGGTGGCGAAAAGGACTCCCGCGATGCCGAGCGAAATGATCCCGAGCCAGGCCAGCGGATTGAGCACGAGGCCGGCCAGGAAGCCGACGACCCCGATCGCTGCCGCGCCGACGAGCAGGAAACCACCCGCGGCCATCTGCAGTGACCCGGCCCAACCCTTCTGCCGGGCCTGCTTGACCGCCAGCGCAACCATGCCGCCACCGCCGAGGGCAACCAGGAGCTCGATCAGGTTGGTCAGCATGTCTCCTAGGCTACGTCAGCCCGTTCGCTGGAACCTCAGGGATGCCCCTGAGCTTGCCCTGCCAGTTGGGCGGCGTTGGCCCGATCCAGCCGGCCGTCCACGATGACCACACGGTGGCGGCGGGTGAGCGAAGATCCGGCTTCGATGACCCTCGGCTCCTCGAAGGCGAGCGCCGCGCACACGCCCGGATAGCCCGCCGCCCGGACGAACCAGTGGTCGCCGTCGCCCAGCCCGGTGAAGATGAGCCCGAAGTTGCCGGTGGTCATGGCGGCCCACGGCTCGGTCGAACCGTTGACCAGGTCCTCATCCTGCGCCGACGCGGAGAAGACGTCCGGCGGGGCGTCCCCGGCGGGCGCTCGCCAGAAGAACCCGCCGTAGCCGGATCCGCCCGGGCGTCCGTTCGTCGCCGGGCTGCCCAGCTCGATGTCGCGGTCGTCCGGAGCGGTCAGCGTGAACGCGAGGCTCAACATCCAAGCGCCGTCCTGGCCGTCGATCAGCAAGGCGTCGATCCGCCGTCGCTCGTCGAGGAGGGTCTCACCCGAGCGGTCGCGCCACCGCAGCCGCTGCTCCAGCCGGTCGTCCGCTTGCTCGTCGAACCCCGCGTGGACGATCGTCCCGTGGTCGTCGAGCCAGGTGTATCCCTTGCCGCGGACGAACGTCCGGCCGCCCCAGAGGTTGGTCTTGGCGACGTCCTGCACGGCGACCGAGACACCGAGGTGGTGCGGGTGGTCGTCGGGCAGGACGTCGCTGACGACGATGCCGGACAGGGTCCGGACGGGATGCAGGTACGGGCGGGGCGAGAGCCGCGGGTCGACGGCCGGCTCGACGACGTACTCGGCGACGAGACGACCGCCGACACGCAGCTCTACCATCGCGCCGATCCTACGGCTCGGCCTCTACGCGGACTTCCCCACGTTTGCGCCGCTTGCAAGCGTGGTTTACGTGGGGAACGCCCACTTAACGTGGTCATTTAGAGGCGGGAGAGAGGGCCGGCGCCGGACAGGGCGGTCGTGTACGCGGGGACGGCGGCGGCCGGCAGTACCGGTCCGGCGCGCAGCTCGGGTGTCCAGCCGGCGTCGTCGCCCAGGGGGTCGTTGACCGCGTTGTAGGCGTCGAGCAGGCTCGACGGCCCGCCGGTCCCGGCTCCGGTGCGCACCCAGGTGCCCTTCTCTGTCATCGCGGTGCCGCCCCAGTCGTGGATGATCTCGGCTGGATGGACACCCGAGCCCCGCAGGTCAACGTAGTTGTTCTCGAAGTACCCCTGCGACTCGACTCCGACGCCCCAGAGGTAGTCGAACTCGAACAGCGGCGAGCTCACGGCCACCTTGTAGTAGTTGTTGTAGACGTCGATCTTGCCGAATCGCATGCGCGGCGCCCGCTGGCCGATGCCGTCGTACACGTTGTGCCGGAAGGTCACGTTGAGCAGGCCCGGGTCACCGCTATTGGGATTGTTGGTCGAGCCGACCAGCGTCAATTTGTCGTGGTCCTTGAATACGTTGTGCGAGACGGTCACCCAGTTGGCATTGTGCGAGATGTCGAGTTGCCCGTCGTAGATCTCATACTTGCGCCCAAAGTATTCGGGCAGCGGGTCGGTCGACGTGCGGAACGTGTTGTGGTCGACCCAGAAATTCGACCCGCGGCGCACTGACACGTAGTCGTAGAACGAGTTCCAGTTGCCGGCCGATCCGTCCGTGGGACGCCAGCGCGGGAAGCAGTCGATGGCGTCCTCGAAGGTGAGGTTGCGCACGATCACGTTGTCGGCCCGGTTGAACATCAGCGTGACATGCCGGAGCGTCGCGCCCGGCAGGCCGAGCAACGTCGTGTTAGATCCGATCTTGAGCTCGGTGTGTGCCTGCTGGCTGCGCTGCGACCTGACCCTCGCCTCTTCGAGTGGGCCGAACGGGTCCGAGTCCCAACCCCACACCTCGGGGTCGTACGCCGCCAGGTAGGCGTCCAGCGAGTACTCCGGGTCAGCGAAGTCGTCGCAGGTCATCAGTGTTCCGTCGGCCGCTTCGAAGCCGTCGATGACGCCGTCGACGATCACGATCTTCGGCGTGTCGTTGTTCTGGCTACTGCCGTTGTCGCCGCCGAGGGCGTCGACCAGCTCCGCGCGCGTGCTGACGACGTGGACCTGGTCTGGCTCGGCGGCCGCGCCCCCGGTCGTTCCTGGGCCGGCCGCGCCCCAGCCGTCGTTCGCAGGCAGTGTCTGCCGGGCGAGCAACGAGGCGGGTTCGGGAACATCACCGGAGCCGGCGGCACCGGACGGCCCAGCCAGCGCCGGCGCCGCCACGACCAGACTCCCGGCCACTGCGGCGCCGCAAACCATTGCGGTCAGTCTTCGCATCTGCCTCTCCATTCCGTAACGAACACGAAACCATTTGGAGAGACGCTATTTACGCCTGCACTGGCAAGTCAATATGTCCAGTTTGCAGGTTTGTTGCAATGAATTCAGTGCAGCCCTGACTTTCTCGCGGCAATTCGCGAGCCGATGTGCGCTTATTCCGATTTGGCGCGGTGTTACGGCAGCGTTTGTTGCACTCCTTCCCGGGCCGAGTTGGCAATGGCCCACGCGACGCCGAGCTCACTCGGCAACTTGAGGCGGTTGGCGGCTTCGCGGAGCGCGGCGCTGATCCCCGGCACCGTGACGACGCGGTCGCCGCCCGAACCGTGACTCACCTGCCACTGCGCGTCGATCGGCGCCGGCGACCCACTGGTTCTGATCGCCTCGACCACCTGGGTGAACGGGGCGGTGAGTTCGAGCGGGGCCAGCATCGGGACCTCGTCTGGGGCGGCGCGATGCGCCAGCAGGTTCTCCAGCAAGCGGACCCGACCGCGGACTTCTCGGAACTCAGGATCGCCGGGCAGTCGCAGCCGGTCGGTGGTGTACTCCAGGACAGCCCGGCCGCGCTCGCCGTGCACGACGATGCGCGGGTCGCGGTACTCGTCCGAGCACAGCGTCACGGCGACCACCACGTGCGGGCCCGAGTCCAGCCGAGCGGACAGGACGCCCGTGTCGTCCACCTCGATCTGCCGGGCGCAGTACCGCTCGACGGTGAGCTCCGAGATCGACACCGGGGCGATCGCCTCGGCGATCGCGAAACACTGCATCACCGAATGGGCGAACGGGTTGGCCAGGGCGCCGTCGAGAACGGGACGCCCGTCCAGCTCTCGCCGCCCCGCCCACGGCGCGCGGTCGTAGTAGTGATCGGGTCGCTGCCACAAGCCGCAGGATCCGATACCGGTGACGGCGCCGAGCCGGCCGTCCCGGATGGCGTCGGCCAGTGTGGCGAGCGCTGCCGAGCCGAGCGCCTGGAAGCCGATCTGGGCTGCGCGACCGGTCTCCGCCAGCGTCGCGGCGAACTGCTCGTGCTCGGCCCAGGAGACGAACGGCGGCTTCTCGACCAGCACGTCCGCGCCGGCCCGCACCGCGGCAGTAGCGATCTCCAGGTGGGTGTGCGGCGGCGTCGCGATGACCACGATGTCCGGCTCGGTGGCGGCGAGCAGTTCGATGTGGTCGGTGAACCGCTGTGCTGTGGGCGGCACTGGCGCAGTGCCGTCGTCCTCGATCGGCCGGATATCGCAGAGGCCGACGAGTTCGACGGCGCCCGCAGTCTGAAGTTCGGCGATCACCCGCCGGTGGTGGAGCCCGTACCCATTAGCCCCGACCACGGCCACCCGCGCCCGCCGATTCGAGTTGTCCGGCCGGACAGGTTCGTGACCTGCGGCAGCAGCGCTGTCCGGCCGGACAAGTCGAGATGGTCGCGATGCGGGCATCAGGCCCCCAATCCAGCGAGCACCTCGCCGACCCCGTGGCGGCTGAGTTCGGCATGCCAATCACCGACCAGCCGGCGGAACCTGGCGTCGCCCGCCAGCTCGGGCGAGAACACCGCATCGATCGCCAGCAGTTCGTAGACTGGGGCGGCCGAGCGGGCCGCGCGCCGAAGTCCGGCGGCCAGCGGGTCCTCCAGCGGCAGCTCGCGGCCGTCGTCCGCGTACCCGGCAGCGAAGCGCATCCACGCGGCGGCGACCAGCGCGACCCACCGCGGCTCCGCGCCGGCCGCGAGCCGGTCCGCCGCCGTGTGCAGGATGCGCTGGGGCAGCTTCTGCGAGCCGTCCATCGCCACTTGGAGGGTTCGGTGGCCGATGGCCGGGTTGGCGAACCGGTCGAGCACAGCCTTGCCGTACTCAGCCACCGACCGGCCCGGCGGCGGGGTCAGGCTAGGCGCGACGTCGTCTGCCACGAAGCGCTCCAGCATCCGGCGCATGCCCGGCACCGCGAGCGACTCGTCGATGGTCACACATCCGGCCAGGGCGCCCAGGTAGGCCAGCGCGGAGTGAACGCCGTTAAGCGCCCGCAGTTTGAGCCGCTCGTACGGCAGCGCGTCGTCCGTGAGCACCGCCCCGGCGGCGTCCCAGGCCGGCCGTCCGGCGGGAAAGTCGTCCTCGATGACCCACTCGGAGTACGGCTCGGCCACCACTGCCGCCTCGTCGCGCACGCCGAGCGCCGCTTCGGCCGCGGCCCGCATAGCGGGCGTGCTGGCGGGCACGATCCGGTCGACCATCGTCCCGGGAAAGGTGACGTTGGCCTCCACCCAGCCCGCATCCGCTCCCGCCGCCTCGAACGCCTGGAGCACGGCGCCGCGCAGCCGCCGCCCGTTGGACGGCAGGTTGTCGCAACTGACCACGGCCAGCGGCCCGGCCTCGCGTTCCGCGCGCTCCCGCAGCCCGGCCACCAGCAGGCCCGGGACGGTCGACGGTGGCGCCGCGCCGGTGAGCTCGTCGCGCACAACGTCCGCCTGGAGGCGCCCTGTCGCAGGATCGAGCAGGTACCCCTTCTCGGTGACCGTCAGCGTGACGATGCGGATCGACGGGTCCGCGATCAGCGCCGCCACGCCGGCCGGGTCGGACGGCAAGTGGCGAACGCCGATGATCGAGCCCACCACATGCGTACCCGACCCGTTGCCGTCCAGGCTGGTGACGCTGAACAACCCGTCCTGCGCGGCGAGCTCGTCGATGACCTCGCGCCGCCGCGGCGCCACGCCAACGATCCCCCACTCCGTCCCATGATCATATGGGTTTGGCTGCGTCATAGCTTGCTCAACCGACATGATCACGGGGGTGGGGGTGGGGGTGGGGCTGGCGATGGCGCGCTCGGTGTACACCGCCTGATGCGCGCGGTGGAACGCGCCGACGCCGAGGTGGACGATGCCGGGACGCACGTCCCACGGCCGGACCAGCGGCCCGGCGCCGTCGGGGACCCGGCCAAGCGTGGCGCGGCTCAGACGTTGCGCCATACCGGCCCGTCCGGGAATGAGTACTCGGCGATCGACTCCGGCTTCATGGTGACGCTGTAGCCGGGCGCGGTGGGCAGCCGGTACCGCCCGTCCACGACGTCCACCGGGTCGACGAAGTGCTCGTGCAAGTGGTCGACGTACTCCACCATCCGGCCGTCAAGCGACCGGCCCACCCGCAGGTAGTCGAAGATCGACAGGTGCTGGACGTACTCGCACAGCCCGACCCCGCCCGCGTGCGGGCACACCGGGACGCCGAACTTGGCCGCCATCAACAAGATGGCCAGCACCTCAGGAACCCCGCCGACCCGGCAGGCGTCCACCTGGCACACCCCAATCGCACCGGCCTGCATGAGTTGCTTGAAGATCACCCGGTTGGCCGCCACCTCGCCGGTCGCGACCCGGATCGGCGCCACCTTGCCCGCTATCCGGGCGTGGCCGAGCACGTCGTCGGCATGGGTCGGCTCCTCGATCCAGTACGGGTCGCACTCCGCGAGCCGCGCCATGTTCGCGATCGCCTCATCCACGTCCCAGATCTGGTTCGCATCCATCATCAGCAGCGCATCCGGCCCGATCTCCGACCGGATGATGCCGGCCCGGCGCACGTCATCATCGATCGGACCGCCAACCTTCATCTTCACCGCACGCCAGCCCTCGTCGTACGCGGCCCGGGTCAGCGATCGCACCTTCTCGTCCGGATACCCCAGCCACCCCACCGACGTCGTATAGGCGGGGAATCCGTCCCGCTCCAACGTCGCGAGCCGCTCGCCGAAACCGTCGAGGCCACGGTCCAGGATCTCGGCGGCCTCCGCAGGCGTCAGCGCATCCGAGATATGCCGGAAATCGATACTGCGGACCAGATCGGCGGTCGGCATCTCGGCGAGATACCGCCACATCGGCCGGCCGGCCAGCTTGGCCCACAGGTCCCACACCGCGTTGACCAGGGCGCCGGTCGCCATGTGAATGACGCCCTTCTCCGGCCCCAGCCAACGCAGTTGGACGTCCGCGGTCAGCGATCGCCAGAACGTCACCGGTTCGGCCTCGATCTCCTCGATACTGCGGCCCACCACGTGGTGCGACAGCGCCTCGATCGCCGCGCACGTGATCTCGTTTCCGCGGCCGTTGGTGAACGTGAAACCCGCGCCCGCCGTTCCGTCGTCGGTCGTCAACTCGACATAGCTGGCCGAATAGTCGCCGCGGTTGATCGAATCCGACCCGTCGCCGGCGGCCGCCGTCGGAAAGCGCACGTCGTGAACGCGCGCGCCGATGATCGTGGTCATGCGAGCCCTTTCTATATGAGTGACCCAGGTGGGGGGTCTGCGGGGGGCGAAGCCCCTTGCATGAGTCGGAAGATTCGCTTGGGCAACCGGTATGCGATGTCCATCATGGTCTCGGCGGCCTCGTCCAGCGGCAGCCGGCGCTCGGCGACCAGGGTGGCCAGGTATGCCGCGTCAACCCGGCGGGCGATCTCGTGCCGGACAGGTATCGAGCAGAACGCCCGGGTGTCGTCCACGAAGCCGGCCGTGTTGTAGAAGCCGGCGGTCTCGGTGACGGCTTCGCGGAACCGCCGCAGGGCGTGCGGGGCGTCCAGGAACCACCACGGCGCACCCAGGTACATCGCGGCGTATCCGCCCGCAAGCGGGGCGAGCTCGCGCGAGAACGCCGTCTCGTCCAACGTGTACACCACAAGCGTGAGCCGCGGGTCGTTGCCGAAGGTTTCCAGCAGCGGGCGGAGCGCGTGCACGTAGTCCGTGGCCTGCGGGATGTCGCCGCCGGTGTCGCGGCCGTGGGTCTCGTGCAGCCAGGCATTGTGGTTACGGACCGAGCCCGGGTGCAGCTGCATGACCAGCCCGTCGTCGATCGACATGCGGGCGAACTCCATCAGCATGTGGCCGCGGAAGGCCTCGGCGTCGGCCGCGGACGCGGTTCCGAGCAGCCCGCGCTGGTAGATCGCCGCTGCCTCGCCCGGATCGAGGTCGACGGCGTGTGCCGTGATGTGACCGTGGTCCGTCGACGTGGCCCCGGCCTTGGCGAACGCCTCGCGGCGCCGGCGCAGCGCGGCCAGGTAGCCCGGATAGGTCGAGGTGTCCTCGCCCGCAATCTCACCCAGCCGGGCAATCCTGTCGTCCCAGCCGATCCAGTCCATGTCGACCACGTCATCGGGCCGGAAGGTCGTGATCACCCGCCCGCCCGGGCCGCCCCATCCCTCATCGGCCAGCGTCGCATGCGCGGCCAGATCGTCCAGGGGTGACTCCGTCGTGGCGAGCACCTCGATGCCGAACCGCTCGAACAGCGCGCGTGGGCGGAACTCCGGCGCGGCCAGCCGCCCGGCCAGCGCGTCATACAGCTCATCGGCGGTCTCGGGTCGCAGCGGGGTCTCGAGGCCGAACACGTCGGTGAACGTCTTCTCCAGCCACAGCCGGGACGGTGTCCCGCGGAACAGGTACCAGTGCTCGGCGAAGGTGCGCCAGATCGTACGCCCATCGGTCTCGACCGGCTCACCGTTGATTGTCGGGACACCAACCCGGGACGGCGGAACGCCCTGCGACAGCAGCATCCTGGTGAGGTAATGATCGGGGACGATCAACAGCTGGGCCGGGTCTCCGAACGGCTGGTCGTCCGCCAGCAGCGCCGGGTCGATGTGGCCGTGCGGGCAGATCAGCGGCTGATCCCTGGCGACCGCGAACAGCTCGCGAGCGATCCCCCGCTGGGCCGGGTCGGGCGGGAACAGTAGGTCTTCGGACAATCCGGGCTCCTAGATCGAGAGCAGTTCGGACACCCGAACGGGAGCGCCCGTGCGCATCGACTCGTTTCCGGCCAGGCCTACCAGCAGCGACGCCGCCCCGTCACGCTCGGTAGCCGCCCGGCCCAGCGCGTCCGGCAGCTGCTGCCCGGCGCCGTCGCCGAACAGGACCTGGGTCATGCGGGCATCGGCGCCGCCATGCCCCTCGCGGGTGTAGCCCTGGACGTCGACCTGCTGGGATGGCTCCCAGTAGGGCCGCACGGTGAGGCTGTACCCGCCCGACTCGGCGGCGGCCGCATCGCCGTGCAGCTGAGCACCCTTCACCCCGCGGGCGCCGGCCAGGCTGACGTGGTCGTTTTCGACGACGTCCAACTCGAGCCGGCCCTTGCTGCCATTGAACGCCACCCGGTAGCCCTCCCATGGCGCGTACGCCGTCAGGTGGTAGGTCATCCGGGCGCCGGTGTCGTACTGGACGAGCACGGCGAGGTCGTCCTCGATCGTGACCCCTGGGGCGAACACATTCTGATCACGCAGATACCCGTCGACGTGTTCGGCGTCGAGGTAGAGCTCGCGGAGCCCTTCGTTGGCGGCCAGGTCGAGTGCGAACGGGTCGTTCGCCGCGCTCTCGGCTCCGTGAGCGCGCTCGTACCCGCGGTCGTAACCATGGCGCACTCCGTTCTCGCCGTAGAAGAACAGCCTGCCGGACGCGTACACCTCCTCGGGTCGCGCCCCGAGCCACCAGTTCACCAGATCGAAGTGGTGGGTCGCCTTGTGGACGAGGAGCCCGCCGGAGCTCTCCTTGTCGCGATGCCAGCGCCGGAAGTAGTCGGCGCCGTGCCGGACGTCGAGCAGCCACTCAAAGTGCACGGAGCCGACCTCACCGATGGCACCGCCGGCCAGCAGTTCGCGCACCTTCTCATGCAAGGGGTTGTAGCGGTAGTTGAACGTGACGGTGACCCGGCCGCCGGTACGGTCGGCCGCGGCCAGGATCCGCCGGCATTTGTCGACGTCCGTCGTCATCGGCTTCTCGGTGATGACGTCGGCGCCCGCGTCGAGCCCCATCACTATGTACTCGTCGTGCGTACTGTCGACGGACGTCACCAATAGCGTGTCAACATCGCCTGCGGCCAGGTGATCGGCCAGGTCAGCGGGTGTCCACAGAGCGGCCTGCGGAGCGCCGAGCGTCTCAAGCCGCCGGTTGTGCGCCTCGATCCGGACCGGGTTGACGTCGGCGAACGCGACCAGTTCGGCCCGGGCCGCATGGTCCGTGACCAGGGCGCTGGCGAACATCTGCGCCCGAGCACCAGCTCCTACGATCGCGTACCGCCGACGTCCCACAGTGTCTCCGACTCCAAGTGATCGTCCTGCAAAGGCTTGCAGGCGTACCCAATCATGTCGCCCGACAGTGGTCAAGACCTTGGCGCTGTCTGGGGCAAATGCCCGGATTTTCGGTCATCAAATGTTACAACTCAACAACGCAGGTATTGACGGGGCTGCAAGGGTTTGCATTAATAGGCAACCACGCAACGGCAGTGACGCCGATCACACGAGGAGGTACCGCGTGCGCGCCACCATTCGTGACGTCGCCGAGGCATCCGGGGTGCACATCTCCACGGTGTCCCGGACCTTCTCGGCGCCTCAGCTGGTGAACGAGGAGACCCGGGACCGGGTCCTCGCAGCCGCCGAGGCGCTCGGCTACCGGCCGAACCGGGCCGCCCGGGCGCTGATCACCGGCAAGACGCACAACATCGGGCTGATCGTCGCCGACATCGCCAACCCGTTCTTCCCGCCGATGATCAAGGCAGCCGAGAGCCAGGCTCGACTCCGCGATTACAACATCTTCGTCGCCGAGACCGACGAGGACCCCGCCGTCGAAGAGGACCTCGTGCGTGCGCTCTCGAAGCAGGTGGACGGCGTGCAGCTGTGCAGCCCGCGGATGAGCAACAGCGTCATCGAGCAGCTCTCGCGCGAGGTGCCGCTCGTTCTGGTCAACCGGCAGATCCCGGGCATGCCATGCGTCCTGATGGATGTCGCCGGCGGCGCGCGTAGCGCAATCGAGCATCTGGCCACGCTGGGGCACCACAAGATCGCACTGCTCGGAGGGCCACGCGGCTCGTGGACCAGCCGCGAGATTCGCAAGTCCGCCACCGCCGCCGCGCGCGCGGCGGGCGCCACTCTGACGGTGCTCAGCCCGAACCAGCCGACCGTCGAGGGCGGGCTCGTGGTCGCCGAGCAGGTCGCACGCGAGGACATCACCGCCGTGCTGGCCTACAACGATCTGATGGCCATCGGGCTGCTCGAAGGCCTGGACGGGCTCGCCATCAAGGTGCCGGGCGACATCAGCGTCGTCGGCATCGACGACATCGAGATGGCTCAGCGGGTCCGGCCGAAGCTCACCACCGTCGCGAACCCGACGGGCAGCGCCGGCCGGGCGGCCGTCGACATGCTCCTTCAGCTGGGCGACGACCGGCGGGCCACCGCTCAGGTGAGCCTGCACACCGAGCTCATCGTCCGCGACTCCACCGGTCCCGGCCCGCATGCCGCCGAGGGCCGCGGCGAGGGGGTGGGGTGAGCTCATGGTCAGCACCAAGCCGGTGACGGCACCGGCAGACACGCGTGATACGTCCGCAGCACCCGCGCGCCGGCGCAACAAGAGCGTGCTCCAGAAGCGGGAGAACCGGGCCGCCTACCTGTTCCTGGCCCCGTGGTTCCTCGGCTTGGCGGTCATCACCATCGGGCCGATCGCCGCGTCATTCGCGCTGTCGTTCACCGACTACAGCCTGCTCGCCGCGCCGAACTGGGTGGGGCTGGACAACTACCAGCAGATGCTGGACGACCCGCGGCTGCACAACGCGCTGTGGGTGACCTTCACCTATGTGTTCGTGTCGGTGC
>JASLBX010000404.1 GCA_030146385.1 Jiangellaceae bacterium
CATCGGCGCGCCGGGTTGGGGGGCAATCCCGGCGCGCCGATGCGGACTATGCGGTGGACGGACGTAATGGGGGGCTGACGTCCGCACCGCGACGGGAGTGAACTAGAGCGCTCGTACTCCCGGGGAGGCGGCGGAGGCTACGGCCGATCGGTGGGGGCGCCGTCGGGCCGGTCGTTCTCCGCCGGGTTAGCGCCGTCAACGGTGTCGGGCTTGTGCTGCTCTGCAGCGTCCGCACCGTCGGCTGGCGGGGTGTCAGACTTATGGTCGTCTGCGACATCGGACGCGTCTGGCTGCCGGTCGTCGGCGGCGTCTCCGGGGTTGGCTGGCAGGTCCTCTGCGGGTGTGCCCTCGGTTGCCTCGTCAGCGACGCTGCTGCCGAAGGCCTTGCCGTCTTCTTGCGGCTCGCCGCTTGTGGCGCGGTCGGACACCGTGCTGCCGTCCACGCCGGGGTCGTCGGGCTCTCCAGTCTCGACGTCCGGACGGCTGTGGTCGTCGGACTGGTCCGCGGGATCGTCGACTGCCGGCGCGTCGACCACGGCTGAGGGCGTCCGGTCGGGCAAGCCGGGAACGTCGACCACGCCGGCTGCGTGGGCCCCGCCCACACCAGCGGCCACGGCCGCCGTACCTAGCACTACCTTTCCGGCAAGCGTGGCAACGAACGCTGCGAGCGCTTCGAGCATTCTGCGTCTCCTCGGGGAACGTGGAATCGGTTGGTCGCTGGCGGCCACGGACGGGACCTCGCCGGTTGCCAGGCACGCCTCGAAGATGGCCACCAACTCAGGCCGCACTACCGCCGGCACCGTGGTCGACGCAGAACGGAGCGTGTCGACGAACGATGACAGCGCCTGCAGGTCGGCCCGCTCCCCGATGGGCCGACCGGCAAGCAACTGCTCGATCGTGTCGTCGTCGAGCAACTCGTCGACCATGCCGCCGTCGAGCTCGCCATAGCGTCGGGAAGTAGCCATCTCGCTTCCTTAAACGTCGACGGGGCGGTCCAGGGGTACGCCCTGCCGGTCGAGAATCCGCTTAACGGCCGCCAGGCCCCGGCGCTGTAGCGCCTTCACGGCACCTGGCCGCTTACCGAGCGAATGCGCGATCTGGTCGATCGTCAGGTCGGCGACGATCCGCAACAGCAGGACGTCCCGCTGATCCGGTGCGAGCTGCGCAAGGACGTCGGCGGCCCACTCGTCACCCAGATTGGCCAGCGCCTCGGCTTCCACATCACCGCCCGACACCTCGATAGAACCCGGGACGTCCGCCGGTACCGTCTCGACCCGCCGGGCCTGCTGCCGCCGCTCGTCCACCATCCGGTTCCGAGCGATGGTAAACAGCCAGGACCGGAACGCCGCCTCGTCACCTTCGAATCGTCCAAGCGATCGGAAGACCGCAACGAACACGTCGTTGGTCAACTCATCCGGCTCGGCAACGCCCCGGGCACGGAGGTACCCGCTCACCTTCGGCGCATAGGTACGGAATAGCTGCTCGAACGCCCACCCAGAACCGGCCTGGGCAGCTGCGAGCAACGACACGAACTGCCGCCCATCGGGCGGCACGACATCCCCTTGTTCTCGCATCACCCGCTCAACCCTGACCAGCTGCACGACCCTACGTAGGTAATCGCCGAAACAGTCACTCAGGGTTACGCCCGTGCAACCGGCACTTCACTACCGGCCGGCCCTTCGCGGGCCGTCAGTCAGTGCCCGACTCCATCGCGGCGCGGTCTAGAAGCTCGTCGTCGGCGTCCACCTCTCCCCGGGACGCGATCGCTTCGGCTCCGCCTTGAATCATCTCGCCGATCAGCTCTGACCGAGGCTCTGAACCGATCGGCTCCGCGTGACGGGTGCCCACCATCCCGAGGCCCGTGTACTGCTCGAGCTTGGCCCGCGAGTCGGCGATATCGAGATTGCGCATGGTGAGCTGGCCGATGCGATCGAGTGGACCGAAGGCGGAGTCCTCGGTGCGTTCCATCGACAGCTTGTCGGGATGGTAGCTGAGCGCAGGTCCCGTCGTGTCGAGGATCGAGTAGTCCTCGCCCCGGCGCAGCCGAAGCGTGACCTCACCGGTTACGGCCGAGCCGACCCAGCGCTGAAGTGATTCGCGCAGCATCAGTGCCTGCGGGTCGAGCCACCGCCCTTCGTACATCAACCGGCCCAGCCGGCGTCCTTCGGCGTGGTAGTTCGCGATCGTGTCCTCGTTGTGGATCGCGTTGACCAGCCGCTCGTAGGCCGCGTGCAGCAGCGCCATGCCGGGCGCCTCGTAGATGCCCCTGCTCTTGGCCTCGATGATCCGGTTCTCGATCTGGTCGGACATGCCCAGGCCGTGCCGGCCGCCAATCGTGTTGGCCTCCTTGACCAGATCGACCGGAGACTCGAACTCAGTCCCATTGATGGAGACGGGACGTCCCCGCTCGAAGCCGATCGTGACGTCCTCCGGCGTGATCTCCACGTCCGGGTCCCAGAACCGCATACCCATGATCGGCTGGACGGTCTCGATCCCGACATGAAGATGCTCGAGTGTCTTGGCCTCGTGGGTTGCCCCCCAGATGTTCGCATCCGTCGAGTAAGCCATCTCCGCGCTGTCGCGGTACGGAAGTCCGTGCGCGACAAGCCACTCACTCATCTCCTGGCGGCCGCCCAGTTCGCTGACGAAAGCCGCGTCGAGCCACGGCTTGTAGATGCGCAGCTTCGGGTTCGCAAGCAGCCCGTACCGGTAGAACCGCTCGATGTCGTTGCCCTTGAACGTCGAGCCGTCACCCCAGATCTGGACGTTGTCCTCGAGCATCGCCCGCACCAGCAACGTGCCGGTAACCGCCCGGCCCAGCGGGGTGGTGTTGAAGTAGACGCGGCCACCGGACCGGATATGGAACGCCCCGCACGACAGGGCGGCCAACCCCTCCTCCACCAGCGCCGCACGGCAGTCGACGAGCCGGGCGATCTCGGCGCCATAGGACGTGGCGCGGCCTGGGACGGACGCGATGTCCGCCTCGTCGTACTGGCCGAGGTCGGCGGTGTACGTGCACGGGATCGCACCCTTGTTCCGCATCCACGCGACAGCCACCGAGGTGTCGAGCCCTCCGGAGAACGCAATGCCGACCCGCTCGCCGACGGGTAGGGACGTAATCACCTTGGACACAGGCACAAGTATGCATGGGGAAACATGATTATGCAATTCGGTGCGTGAAATTCCGCCGAGTCCTCGACGGCGGGTCCTTGAGGATCCGTCGACGATCTACCAGCACCCGCTGGCCTACCTGCTGGGTCTCGAGAGCATCGCCCTCTGCGGGCCTTCGCCGGCCAGTACGACCGCAAGTTCACCGAGGCGCGCCTGGCCGAGATACGGAGGTTGCCCGGTGTGGCGCTCGACGCCGCGTGCGGCACGGCCGCCATGCTGCTCACCTGGCTGAGTTGGGCCACGAGGTGCTCGGTGTCGACAACTCTGCCGACATGCTGGCCAGGGCGCGAGCCAAGATTCCGGACGGGCGGTTCTATCAGGCGGACCTGCACGATTTGCCCGTTCCCGATGACCACGTCGACGTGCTGGTCTGCGGGCTGGCACTGACGCACATTCTTGACCTCAAGCCTGTGCTGGCGGAGTTCGTCCGAGCCTACGACCGGGCGGCCACTTGGTGATCTCCGACTCTGCCGGGCTGCTCGGGGACGGCGGCGTTCCGATCGTCATGACCGGACCCGACAGCGAACCCGGGTACATGCCGGGAATGATCGGCGTATCAGCGACTTCCTCAAGGTCGCGTTGCCGCTGGCCTGGGATTGCGTCGCTGCGAGGAGCCGCGCCGTCCGTCCCCGCTGGTCGACTCGGACGGTACTCCACTAGCGACCGGTGGTCCCGCGCCACGCACGTGCCCGCGGACATCCCGCCAAACTTCTGGGGCACTCCACGCCTGGGCGACCGAGGCCACCAACGCGGCGTGTCGCGACAGCCCGGCGGCCGTCGTCCTGCACTTACAGCTCGCCGGTGGGTGAGCACGCCGAAGAGGCGGCGCGGGTGTGCGCCGCCTCCGGGGCGGAGTGGTCATCTATCCGGGACGATGAACGCCTGCCGATACCGGGGACGGTGGTTCCGCCTTGGTGTGCGGTCCGGGTCCACCCATGGCGGCGGGTAGAAATCGGGTAGCCGGTCCGCGCCCAGCACGATGTCCCAGCCGTGGTGGTGCACGACGGTGTGGTGCCACGTGCAGAGCAGGACGAGGTTGTCCAGGTTCGTCTCGCCGCCGTCGGCCCAGTGGAGGATGTGGTGCGCGATGCCCCACGATGCCGGGCGGGTGCAGCCGGGGAAGGCGCAGCCGCGGTCTCTGGCGATCAGAGCGGCGAATTGGGCGGGGGTGGCGGTGCGGTAGTCGCGGCCGACGTCGAGTACGGCGCCGGCCGGGTTGAGCACTACTCGTTGGATGCTGGCGCAGCAGGCGATCCGCCGGGCGGCGGCGGGTGAGATCAGCCCACCCCAGTGGATCTCGCCGGGTGCGGCCTTCGGCCCGCGGATGAACGTGGGCAGGGCGGCGCCGTCCCCACCGACCGTCCGCCCTGCGGCGATGCCCTCGGCGCTGGCGTGGTCGTGACCGTTGGTGGTCCGGCCGCTGCCACGGGCTGCGCCCTTGTCACTGTCGGGGTGGCCGCTGCTGGCGCTGCCGGGGCCGGTAGTGGTGCCGCTGGCAGCGTCGGTGGCGGTGCTGCCTGCGGGGTCGGTGCTGTGGGGTTCTTCGGTGTGGGGGTGCTCGCCGGTGAGAGTGTCCAGGCCGATGGTGACCAGGACGCGGTGGGAGATGCCGTGGTTGGCCTCAAAGGAGTCCGCGGCGATGGCGCGGCGGGCGAGTTCGACGAGGGCGTCGATGAGGCGTTGGCCGGGGGTGCGGGGGTCGCGTTCGCCGTCCTGGGATGGGGTGGGGGCGGCGAGGGGGTCCAGGGCGGTGCGCAGGATGGCCATGCCTTCGCGGGTCAGCTGGCCGGAGATGCCGCCGGTGGTCTCGTTCAGGCGTAGGGTGCGGCGGCGGTGGCGTTCGTCCTCGTCCTCGTCGAGAGTCTCGGCGGTCATGAGTTCGAGGAGGTAGTCCCCGAGTTTGGCGACCACGTTCGGGTCGTGGTGGCGGCAGAACCCGGCCAACTCGGCCTCGGCCTGCCGGGCTTCGTCGACCGAGGCGGCGTCGGGGACGCGTTCCATGATTCTGCCGACCACCAGCACGTGTTCGGCCGAGATCGCCCCCTCGGCCAATGCCCGGCCGGTTTCCCGCAACTCCCGCCCGGTGTCCGCGGCGCGCACGTTCGCCGCGTAGTCGATCGCCCCATCATCCGGGCCGGTGCGGTTGGCCAGCCGCACCAGCGACCTAGCCTGCCCGGGGCGGATGCGGAACCGCCCGGCCAGCCATGCCGCGGTCGAGGCCGCGCCCAGCCGGCGCCCGAGGTCGCGCTCGTCGGCCTCACGCATCAGAGCCAGGGTGGCGTCGAACACCCGCGCCGCCACACCCTGGCAGCATTCGATCGCGGCCTCCAGATCCGCGTCGACCAGCCCGAACACCGGCCCATGCTGCACCACGGCAACCGCGCCTTCCGCGGTCGCCAGCGCGTCGGTCACCGCACGCCCGGCTGCTGGACTGACCTGCCCTTCCATGCCGAACATACTATCGAACGCCACCGACAACACGGCCTGTCCGTACTGTGGCTCGTGCTTTCGCACAGGCCGCAATCGTGAGCTTGCATCCACCTAACTGGCAGCGACCGATGCGGTACGGCTCCATTGGCTGCGCTAGCCTGCCGAGTGACGCTTTCGACCGTCTGATGAAGGGGCGGCAAGTCCACATGAAGAAGAAGCTGTTGTTCACCGCGCTGCTCGCGATTGCGGGATACCTCGGCTACAAGCGAGTGCAGGCCGACAAGGCCGAGCAGGACCTCTGGGCCGAGGCGACCGACCCGGTCAAGCCGCGCGACCTGCGCTGAACGAGACACCTCCCGAACGCGCCGCCACTGAGCCGGTGGCGGCGCTGCGACGCATCGCGTACCTGCTGGAGCGCGCCCGAGAACCCACCTACCGGGTGCGCGCCTTCCGCGCCGCTGCCACGACGGTTGAAGCCCTGACGCCCGAAGAGCTTCAGGCCCGTGCCGCCGCGGGCACGCTCACTGAGCTCGCCGGCATCGGCAAGGTGACCGCGGCGGTCATCACTGAAGCGCTGGACGGCGAGACTCCGGTTTACCTTCGCCGGCTGGAAGCCACCGGCGGACGTCCCATCGCCGAAGCGGGCTTGGAGATCAGGCAAGCCCTACGCGGCGACCTGCACACCCACTCCGAGTGGTCCGACGGAGGCAGCCCGATCCAGGAGATGGCTGACGCCGCCCGCGCAATCGGCCACGAGTACATCGCGCTCACGGACCATTCGCCCCGCCTGACTGTCGCCAACGGTTTGACTGCGGAACGGCTCCGGCGCCAGCTCGACGTCGTCGCCAAGCTCAACGAACGGCTGGCTCCGTTCCGGATCCTCACCGGCATCGAGGTCGACATCAATGAGGACGGCTCGCTGGACCAGGACCCGGAGCTGCTCGAGCGGCTGGACATCGTCGTGGCGAGCGTCCACTCCAAGCTGCGGATGCCGAAGGACGAGATGACCCGCCGGATGGCCGTCGCGATCGCCAACCCGCACACTGACGTGCTCGGCCACTGCACGGGACGCCTCATCACCGGCGGAAGAGGCACAAGGCCGGAGTCGCAGTTCGACCCTGACATCGTCTTCGAGGCCTGCCGTCAGTTCGGAGTCGCTGTCGAGATCAACTCCCGTCCGGAGCGGCTGGACCCGCCCAAGCGGCTGCTCCGGCTCGCCGTCGAAGCCGGCTGCGATTTCGCTATCAACACCGACTCCCACGCTCCCGGGCAGCTCGAATGGCAGCCGTACGGGTGCGACCGGGCGGCCGCGTGCGGCGTCCCGATCGAGCGGATCATCAACACGCGAAACGCCGCCTCGCTCCTGGACCGTTGATGGGCGACCGGACGAGCGGCGCTGGCTGGAGGCCGTCGCAGTCTCTGATCGGGCCATTCCTGAGCGAGCCGATGTGGGCCTGTCAGGAATGACCCGAAGTTCAGAGCACCTTCGGGTCGATCACGTTCCCAAGTCGCCCTATTGACTCATTCCCCTCACACGCGAACCTGCACGGCTTGAGGTTGACGCAACGTCAACGTCTACCTTCGTAGCTGGATCGGAAAGCCCGGTCCGGCGATCACGGAGGTTGGCGGTGAGCTGGTCGATCAACGAGGTGGCGCGGATGGCGAAGGTCACGTCGCGCACCTTGCGACACTACGACGCGATCGGTCTGCTGCCGCCCGCCTGGACCGATCACAGTGGCCGGCGCTTCTACGGCGAGGACGAGCTGTTGCGGCTGCAGCAGATCCTGCTGCTGCGCGACCTGAGCCTGAGTCTGGACGTTATTGGTGACGTCCTGGCCAGTCAGTCCGAGCAGAGCACGGTTACGGCGCTGCGCAAGCACCGTGAGTGGCTGTCCACGGAGCGTCAACGACTCGGCCGCTTGATCAAGACCGTGGACGTCACGATCGAGCACTTGGAGAAGGGAGGAGAGATGGCACCGGAGAGCATGTTCGAAGGCTTCGAGCACAATCCGTACGAAGCCGAAGCCCGCGAGCGGTGGGGCGACGCAGTCGTCGACGAGTCGAAGGACCGGCTGCGCAAGCTGTCGCCTGAGCAGGCCAAGCAGGCCCAGGAGGGCTTCTGGAAGGTCGGCGCCGCCGTGCGCGAGCTCCGCGACAGCGGCGCGACCGTCGACGACCCGCGGGTCCAGAAGGCGATCGGCGATCTCCACGAGTGGCTGACGCTGTTCTGGACGCCGAACCGCGAGTCCTTCAGCGGCCTGGCCGACATGTACGTCGACGACGACCGGTTTCGGAAGAACATCGGTCGCGGCGATGACGCTTTCGTCGAGTTCCTGCGGGACGCGATGAAGGTGTACGCCGAGACGAGGCTGGGCTAGTGCCTCGCGGCGCCAGCGGACGGGAGAGCTGCAGATCTCCCCGACGCTGGCTGTACCCTTGGTTCGGGTCTGTTGAGGGGCGATAGCTCAGTTGGTAGAGCACCTGCTTTGCAAGCAGGGGGTCGCCGGTTCGAGTCCGGTTCGCTCCACTCCCTTCAACCCTCGCCCAAACTGGCTGCTCACTTTCGGTAGCGGACACTCTACAGATCGAGAACGATCGGAAGTGTTCACATCACGCTACCGATGGGAGGTAGTCATGACCTCTGTCGCCCGCATCACCCAGATCAGCTCCCGTTCCGAGACGGGATTCGAGGACGCGGTCCGGGTCGGCATCGAGCGCGCCAACGCCACTCTCCGCAATGTCAGCGGTGCCTGGGTCAAGGACATGAAAGTCGAGTGCCAGAACGGTCAGATCACCGCGTACCAGGTGATGCTGGAGGTGACGTTCGTCCTGGAGTGACGTCTCGGCTGAAGTACTACACGAAGCCCCGTGGGGTGAGACCGCTGTTCGCGATCTCGGCCCACGGGGTTTCGTACTTACTCACCAACTCCAGGCCGGTGCCGGACGCTAGCTCTGGCCGCCGTCCAGCGGTTGCTGGCCTTCGGTGGAATCGGACGGCGTGCTCTCGGCCGCCTTGTCGCTCGCGGCCTTCTGGGTAGTCGCCGCGCCACCCTGATTTGCCGCCGTGCTCTTCTTGGTTGCGCTGGTCTTCTTGGCGGTCGTCTTCTTCGCTGGACTGGTCTTCTTGGCGGTCGTCTTCTTGGCCGTCGCCTTCTTGGTCACGTCGGCGTCACCCGCCGCGGGCGTCTCCTTCGTCGGCGCGGACGGCTCGGAGGGAGCGTGTGGCGCGGCTTCGGTGTCGGCCACTGCGTCGTCTGGGCTCGCCCCGGCGGTGTCGTCGGCCGGACTCGGAACCCACGGCGCGGCGGACGGGTCGTACGTCGTCCACTGCTCGGAGCTGCTGCGCCGGCGCAGGACGGCCGCCACCCCGGCTCCGGCTGCGGCGAACCCACCCAGCACGAGCGCGAGGCGCTTGCGCCGCTTGCGCTTCTTAGGCGTCTCGGCCAGTGCGTGCGACCGATTGGAGACGTCGCCGGCGCGCTCGGCGACTCGGTCCGCGGCCGCAGCCACCGCGTCGGCCAGGCGCGGCACGACGTCGTCCAGCATCTTCTCCTTGGCGTTGGCGGCGGCGGGAGCGACGCGCTCGCGGGCTGCCTCGACGGCCGGTGCGGTGCGGCCCCTCGCTGACTCGACGACCGGACCAATGCGTTCGCGCGCCTTCGCCACTCTTGGAGCCGCGGCGTCGCGCGCAGTGGTCGCGTATGGCTTGAGCCGATCGGCAAGGTCGCCGGCGCCCTCGGCGCCTGCCTCCCCTGCCTTGCGCGCCGCCTCCCTGGCGGCTTTGCGCGCGGTGTCGGCAGCCTCTCTAGCGACCTGGGCTGCTTCTCGCGCCCTGGTGGCGGCATCGGCGCGATGGTTGCGCCGGCGCAGCTTGGCGCGTACGTCGGTGAGTGCGAACATATCGGGCCTCCTCGTAGCCTCTTGTTAGGCCCCTTCCCCGTACAACACCCGATCATGCCGCGTTCCGGGCCGGATGCCCAGCGAACCACCGACATGCGAGTATGAGGATCGTCAATTTGTCATCACGTGAAGGGCTCATTGTGGCCGACGAACTGTACGCGACGCTGGCTACCAACCGCGGCGACGTCACGGTCAAGCTGTTCCAGAACCACGCGCCGAAGACGGTGCGCAACTTCGTCGAGCTCGCCGAGGGTGGCCGCGAGTGGGTCGACCCGAACACCGGGGAGCGGACCAACGCCAAGCTGTACGACGGGACGGTCTTCCATCGGGTGATCGCCGGCTTCATGATCCAGGGCGGCGACCCGCTCGGTTCGGGCAGGGGTGGGCCCGGCTACAAGTTCGCGGACGAGATCCATCCCGAGCTGGTCTTCGATCGGCCTTACCTGCTGGCGATGGCTAACGCAGGCCCGAACACGAACGGTTCCCAGTTCTTCATCACCGTTGGCCCACAGCCTCATCTGAACCGGAAGCACACGATCTTCGGAGAGGTCGCTGACGCGTCGAGCCGTGAAGTCGTGGACGCGATCGCCAACACGCAGACGGACCGCATGGACAGTCCGGTCGAGCCAGTCGTGATCGAGTCGGTCAGTATCAACCGAACCCAAACCTGACTCCGCCGCGGACATGAGCTCGACGCCCGCACCGAGCGTGCCGACGTGCTACCGGCATCCCGACCGGGAAACCTACATCCGCTGCTCGCGATGTAACCGGCCGATCTGCCCGGACTGCATGAACGCGGCTCCGGTCGGCTTTCAATGCCCGGAATGCATCCGGGAGGGTAAGGCGACCGTACGTCAGCCGACGACGGTCCTCGGTGGCAAGCCCCGTGAGCAGGATGACCTGGTCACAAAGGTCCTCATCGGTGTCAATGCCGGTATCTGGTTGATCGGGATGATCGCTGGCGCAGATCGCCTGCTCGAGCCGCTCGCCCTCGCGAACATCGTGCGGTTCGAGCCGGGCGCTCCGCTCGTTGGAGTCCTCTTCGGCGACTGGTACCGAATGCTCACCGCTGCGTTCATCCACGTACAGATCTGGCACATCGCCCTCAACATGTTCGCCCTGTGGATTCTCGGCTCGTCACTCGAGCCGGTACTCGGGCGATGGCGCTTCATCGCGCTGTACCTGCTGTCGGCGCTGGGCGGCAGCGTCGTGTCACTGCTTGGCCTACCGCCTGGTGGTTACTCGATCGGTGCCTCTGGAGCGGTCTTCGGTCTCTTCGGCGCTCTGTTCGTCGTGGCCCGGCGCTTCGGCAGGGACGTCTCTTCCGTCCTGGTGATCCTTGGCATCAACGCGGTGATCGGTTTCACGGTCCCTGGCATCGACTGGCGGGCCCACCTCGGTGGCCTGATCACCGGTGCGCTGCTTGCCTTCACCTTTGCCCACGCGCCGAAGACGCACCGAGCCATGTTCAGCGTCGCTGCTTGCTCGGTCGTGCTCGCCGCGATCGTGTTGGTGGCCGCGCTGTTCGTGGCGTAACACCGACCGAACTGGACGCTCCGCCCCATGGACAGTTATCCACAGGGACTATCCACAGTGGGGATGAATTACATTCGTGTAATCACGGCTGTGGATGAACGCTGTGGATGCCGGTCACTTCCACTGCGTGGCGGTGATGAACCCTCCTGTGATCAGTCCCATGCCGATGACCAGGTTCCAGCCACCAAGGTCCGACATCAGTGGCACGTTCTCACCGGCTACGTAGTAGACGACGATCCATACCAGGCCGAGCAACAGGAGGGTCACCATCGTCGGAGCGACCCACCGCCCGGACGCGCCCCCCTCCTCGCGGGTCGGCGGGATGTAGTCGTCCTTGCGACGACGACGGGATTCGGGCACGGTGCTCGTCCTTTCACGTACGTGGTTGACCTGTACCCCCACGGTGGACGCTACCTGGTGAGCAACCGGAGCTTGCTCGCAGAGCAGCCGTGGGAACAATGGAGTGTAGATTGTTCGTCCTAGTGTGAGGCAATCAGGCGGTAACCAACGCCGTCCAGGGCCGGTAGATCTAAGGAGGCGGCGTGTCGTCGGTGCGGTCGTGGCGGTTCGCCGCGCCGCTTGCGCTCGCGGCCTGTGGACTGCTACTCGTGACGAGCGCCAAGATCGCTGACGGCACGGACTTGCGCGGCAGCGGCCACGCTGAACTTGGGGATCTCGTCCGCGACGCCGAACTTCGCGGTGAGGAGTTGTCCGGAGCTGCCGAGCAGCTGCGCGCCCAGATCGACGAGCTGTCCAACAACGACGGATCGCAAGGATCTGGCGAGCAGCAGCAACTCGAGGAGTTCGCTGAACTAGCTGGGATGACCCCCGTCGAAGGCCCCGGGCTGCAGGTCACACTGTCCGACGCACCAGAGCCGCTTGGTCTTGCAGATGACCAGAGCCTGGAAGACTACATCGTCCACCAGCAGGACCTCGAGGCGGT
>JASLBX010000410.1 GCA_030146385.1 Jiangellaceae bacterium
GACGACGCTGGGGTGGTTGCGGACGGTTTCGGGGAGCAGATCGAGGGCGTCTGCCGGTGACCGATCCTTGATTCCTCCTCCTGGATCGGCGCCAGGCGCCGCGGGTCCGGGTGAAGAGGAGGACGGTTCTCCGGGTGGTTCTTGGATGGTTCGGGTGACACGGCTGTCACCCCTGGGCGCGTGATTTGTCACCCCTGAAACGCCGCTACTGTCACCCCTGGCCTTTCTCTCGGGGTGGCATATTGTCACCCCTGTTCACCTGCGGTGATGCGGTCTCGGGTAGGGGTGACAGATTGTCGCCCCTGCTGAGCTGCTGATGCGTGGCCGCCGCGCCGACCTACCTGCGCTGCCCGAGTCCGACTCCCGCCGGAGGGATCAGTGTCGGCGGCCCGCCGGTGGATCTGGTCGGTGTCTCATCGCGACGTCGTAGACGATGGGCCGGTACCGCGGGTCCAGGTGATCGACCATCTGCCGGTCGCCTTCGTGCAGGTATCCGCGTTCCAGCAGCCAGCCGATGTGGCGTTGCACGGTGCGGACGTCGCATTCGGCGTAGTCGGCAATCGTCAGGGCGGACGGGTAGGCGCCGCGGCCGTGCTTGTCCGCGTGGTTGGCGAACCCGAGCAGGATCAGCTTGCGGATGTTGGGCATCCGCAGTGCACCGTCCGGTATGAACAGCGACGCGAGACGGTCGTAGTCGCGCATCATCGCCGCGTCGGTGAATTCGCCGCGCAGCGCCTCGATCTCGACGCGATCCGCGATGGTCTGAAAGTCGCTCATCGGCTTCCTCCGTGTCGTATCGACCAGGTCACGGCCTGCATGGACCTGCTGTCGGCCAAGCCGCTCCGCGCTGGGGCAGCCGACGCCGTCGGTTCAGCCGGTGAAGGATTCCGGGCCGAAGCGGCCCCATGCCACGAAGGCGGCCAGGGCGAGATACACCAGGTCGGGAACGACCAATAGCTTCTCGCCGCGGCGCAGGCGTGTGATGACCGCGCCAGCAAGCAGCATCGCCCCACCGGTGGCGGCCAGCGGCACCAGGATCGGCGCGATGTCGAGCGCGCCGGGAAGGATAAGGCCCGCCGCAGCCAGAAGCTCGAGGGCGCCGATCATCTTGAGGGCACGAGGGCTGAAATCTTCGACCCACCTCGCTGCGGCGCCCATCCCGGCGATCGTCTCTTTGGGCACGAACAGCTTGGCGCTGCTCACCAGAAAGACAACGGCCAGCAGCCCGGCGGCGATCCACAGGGCGAGGTTCAGCGTGAGGTTCACGGGTTCTCCTTTACAGATTTGTCAGCGGTTCTTGATGAGATCGTTCGTGACGGTGCTCGGCGCCACGAACCTCAGGGCTCAAGATCCAGCAGCGCGTTGCCCTTCGCGACGTCGATAGGCACCGATACCTGATCGTGCGCAATCAGCCAGACGTCGTCGATCTTCCGAAAGCACGCGGTGAACCGCACCCAGATGCCGCCCTTGGTGCCGTTCCTCAACGTGCCACTGAGCCGGTTAAGGCTGTGACCGAACGCCACACCGTCACCCACAGTGATCACGAGGTCACGAACCTCGTAGTCCAGAGGACGTTGATACGCCGCGAAGACGCCCATCCAGTTCTTCAACTTCGCCTCTGCCCCCACGTGCTGTAGTGGTGGTTCAACGTCGAACGACACGACGTCCGGAGCGTAGATCCGCTTCAGACCCTCGAGATCCATGCCGCGAATCGCCTCGACCAACCTGTCGATGTGCCGACGAATGTCGGCTTCATCCGTCGTGCTTGGTGTGGTCATGATTAGTCCTCCGCCACCGCATCCTTGAAAGCCTTGCCGCCACGAGGGGCAACGCAGCTGCCAGCCGAGTTCTCGTTTGGCCTTGGCGTTGGAGAATCCGCCCTTCGGTCATCAACCCAACCACCGCGCTCCCGGCGAGTGGCCGGGCCAGCCATGAAGGCACCTTCAACGGTGGTTTCCCGCCCGCGACCGCGGCCAGGTACGGCAGCCAGACGTTGGCAGGGGCCGGTTCGTCGTCGGCGATGTTGAAGACGCCCTTGGCCTGCTGTTCCAGGGCCAGGACGGTCGCGCTCGCCGCGATCTGCTCCAACATCCCCAAGTGCTCCGGGCTCGTCGCTGTAGCCGTCACCTCGTGGCCCCGCTCAACCAGCTTCGGGACCAGCCGCCGCCCCACCACTCCGGTTCCGCCCGCTACGAACACCCTCATGTCGATCAACCCTTCCGTTCCGCACATTGACTCTCGGGCTTTCGACAGGAGCCCTGTACTCCGCGGCATGACGCTTCGGTCGATCTCCGGACCGCTCGGCTCCCTTCCGACTGCGTTTTCCGGAATGCCTACGGTGGGCGCGCTTGGCCCATGAGTGCGTCGAGATCGGCAACCGGACCGAGGTGTTGAAGTTTGTCCGGGTTGATGATTGACCGGACGGTCTGAATGGCGCCGTCCGTGATGTCGAGCACCAGGATGTGTATGAGTGCCGAGGTCGAGTCGAGAACGAACGCGCCTGGCTGGCCGTTGATCTCTCGATACGCGATCTTGCCACCCAGCGTCTGAACGATGTGGCCGATCCCAGCGAGTAGGCGGGCGACACGGACGGTACCCCGGACCGGATGCATCCACTGCGGCGCCTTACCTCCACCGTCACCGAACACAGTGATATCTGTGGCCAGCATCGTGACGAGGCCATCGACGTCGCCGTCGGTGATAGCGGCGAGGAAGCGCTGGCTGAGCTGGTCACGTTCCCTTGAAGACGCGTCGAAACGCGGCTTCTTTGACTCGACATGGCGGCGGGCACGCGAGGCTAGCTGTCGGCAGTTCAGGGGCGACCTGCCGACGATCTCGCCGATCTCGTCGTAGTCGTAGTCGAAAACGTCGTGGAGTAGGTAGACAGCGCGTTCGACCGGATTGAGACGTTCGAGCAGGACGAGGAACGCCATCGATATTGACTCGGCCAACTCGGCGTGCCTGGCGGGGTCGTCGGAGTCAGTGTCGGTGAGCAGTGGCTCTGGAAGCCATTGCCCGATGTACGTTTCGCGGCGCACTCGCGCCGAGCGTAGGTGATCGATGGCAAGCCGGGTGACCACTGCGGACAAGAACGACTTGGGTGATTCGACCACCGAACCATCGGCCCGAGCTTGTAGGTAACGAGCAAACCCTTCCTGCACGACGTCCTCGGCGTCGCTGACGCTGCCCAGCATGCGGTAGGCGATGGAGAACAACAGCGGGGTCAATGTGTCAACAAGCCGCGCAGCCGGTTCATCACCTGTCATGCGGCTGTCACTCCCCGTTGACCTCAGAGACGGGCGTCACATCCGTGAGGGCCTCTCGGAAACCGTCGCGCCAGCTACCCCAGGCCGGCCGCCAGTCAAGCTCGCGTTTGGCCTTCTCATTGGAGGCGCCGCGCGCCTGGGTGCACCACTGCACCGTGGTCGTGCCGCCCAAGAGCCGGCCGACCCAGACCGGAACTCGCATCGGCCGTTTCGCACCGACGGCCTCGGCAAGACTCGGCAGCCACTCCGAGACGGCCGCGGGCTCGTCATCGACGATGTTGTACACGCCCGGCCGGCCCCGCTCCAACGCCGCGATCGTAGCGGCAGCCGCGTCGTCGAGGTGGATCCACGACCAGATCCCGGCTCCATCACCGATGAGCGGGAACTGGCGCTTGCGGACGAGCTCGACCATCAACTCCGAGGCGCCCGGTCCGTAGAAGTTGCCGTAGCGCAGCGCTATGCCGTCCAACGGCGCCGTGGTGACCGCCTTCTCAACGAAGTGGATCGCCGCCATGGACTCCCGTTGCGCCTTCGCTGGGTTTGGGTCGAGCGGGTCCTCCTCAGTCTTGACCAGTCCGCCCGTGCGGGCGTTGTTCCACCCGGTGTAGCTCTGCGCGATGAACCTGCTGACCCCGGCCGCTTTTGCAGCTGCGAGCAGGTGCCCGGTGCCCTCGGTGCGCAGCCGGTTGGTAACGGCGAACCAGCGATCGAAGTGCTTGAAATCCGGCTTACCGGAAAGCGCGGTCATCTGGTGAATGATCGCATCAGGTTCGGTGCGGGCAACGGCTTCGCCGACCGCCCCGGCGTCAAGCCCATCGACGATGACCGGCTCGGCTCCGGCTGCCCGCAGCGCTCCCGTACGTTCGGGGTCGCGTACTGTCGCGGTCAGCTGATGACCACGGGCCAGCAATTGCGGCACCAGCCGGCGACCCAGCGCGCCGGATGCTCCTGCTACGAGTACTCGCATCAAGGGTCCTCTCTTCTCGCGAGCTGTGTCCAGCTACGTCTGCTGTGCGGCATCGAAGGCTAAGGCAACGAAGGGTCCGGTGTCGGCGACCTCCCAATGAGCGATGATCTTGTTCCGCCTGACCCGGAAGATGTCCGCAGTGAGGAACTCGACCTGCTGACCCCGGCCCTCGATACCGAAGTTGGGAAGGTCGTTGACGATCGTTCCGGCGACCTCGCGGAACGTGACGACGTCATCGTGCTGGCCAAGCATCTGGGTGACCGACGTGGTGACGTCGGGGATCGCGTGGACGATGCCGGCCCACCACTCCTTGAGCTCATCCCTGCCGCCTGGTGCCGCATACGGACTGTGTTGGACGAAGTCCTCGGCGAAGAATTTGTCGATCACGTCAATGCGGTGTTCGCTGAAGACAGCACGCAGCGCCCGCACGACCAAACGAGAGTTCTTCCGGACCTGAGCGTCGCTCGAGGGCATCGCCTTCACAAGATCACCTTCCGGCCCGGGCGAACCGGTCGCGGTCACCGTCGCGACCCCGATGCCTCGCTCAGACTCAGGCCACCGACAAGCAACCCCAATGCGGCCGACCGCCGGGTTGGCCGTGGCGCCGATGTATTCATAAACCCGCTCCTGTCTCCGGTGGCATCAATCTCTAAGACGAAATTGGGCCTGCTGGCGTGACAAGACCGGACGGGCATCCCCGGCAACGCCTCGCACACCGTGTGCCAACCTGTCAGCCGGGATTCAGATCCCGCGCTTCTACACCCGCTTCGCCGCTACCGGCCGGATCGGCGCGTACCTAAACGTGCTCCAGCCGGGTGTGGTGGCCGCCGGCAACCCCATCGCCGTGACCCACCAACCCGGTCACGGCGTCACGATCGCCGCCTGGTGCCTGCACCGCACACCGGCCTGATCGCAAGCGGGTGGCCATCATCGGCGCCGGCTACATCGGATTGGAAATGGCAGAAGCCCTGACCGCCCGCGGGCGACAGGTCACCGTGCTCGAAGGGTTCGACCAGGTGCTGCCGCGCACCCTCGACGCCGAGCTCGCCGAGCATGTCCAAGCCGAGCTAGAGCGCCACGGCGTCGAGGTGCGATGCGGTGCGATGCGGAGTCACCGTCGAGACCCTCACCCGCCACGGCGACCAGATCACGCTTACAGATGGCATATCAGACCGCACTGCCGATCTGGTG
>JASLBX010000436.1 GCA_030146385.1 Jiangellaceae bacterium
CTTGTCGACGTCATGGAGATCGACGGCGCGACGGCCGTCGTCTACCCCCGCGACCTCCTTCCCTGAACTGCTGTATCGACGAAACGGAGGATCTATGGACGCCCTTACGGCGATCTTCATCATCGTGGCGGCCGTCGTGGTTTTCAGTGTGCTGTCGGCGATCCGGATCGTCCCGCAGGCAAGGCGGTACAACATCGAGCGATTCGGCCGGTACCGGACGACGCTCCAACCTGGGCTGAACTTTGTCATTCCGGTTGCGGACCGGGTCAATACGAAGCTGGATATCCGCGAGCAGGTGTACTCGTCCGAGCCCAAGCCGGTGATCACCGAGGACAACCTGGTCGTGAACATCGACACCGTGCTCTACTACCAGATCACCGACCCGCGGGCAGCGGCGTACGAGGTCGCCAACTACCTGCAGGCGATCGATCAGCTGACTGTTACGACGCTGCGGAATGTCATCGGGACGATGGACCTGGAGAAGGCGCTCACCTCGCGGGAGGCCATCAATACCCAGCTGCGTACTGTCCTCGACGAAACGACCGGCAAGTGGGGAATCCGGGTGAACCGGGTCGAGATCAAGGCGATTGACCCGCCGCACACCATCAAGGAGGCGATGGAGAAGCAGATGCGCGCCGAGCGCGACAAGCGCGCGGCGATCCTCCACGCCGAGGGTGAGCGGCAGGCCAAGATCCTCACCGCCGAGGGAACCCGGCAGCAGCAGATCCTCGAGGCGCAGGGTACGCGGGAAGCCTCGATTCTCCGGGCGGACGGCGAGGCGAAGGCCGTCGACCTGGTCTTCCAGTCGGTGCACCGCAACGAGGCCGATCCGAAGGTGCTGGCCTACAAGTACCTCGAGACGCTGCCCCACCTGGCGAAGGACGGCAACACGTTCTGGGTGATTCCAGGCGAGCTCACCCAAGCCGTCCGCACTATCACCGATGCGTTCCAGCGCGACACCGGCAAGGTCGAGCCGGTCGCCGTCGAAGAGACCGAGGGAGCCGCGGCGCCGGCCGACACCGAGGAAGGCACTCGTGCGTTGACCTCCGGCGACCAGCTCGGAATGGACGCAGCGACCGCCGCCGACCAGGCGGTCCAGGACGCCCGGGCCGCGGTGAGCAACGCCAGGGCGGAGGCCGAAGCCGCAGAAACGGAATCGACTACGGGTAGGGCAGGCCGGAGCTGATCTACGCTGAACCTCTGGACGTTCACATGCGTGCACTCGTTAGGACGCGCCGAACGAGGTTGAAAGGTGGATTCCATGAAGAGGCTAGTTTCGAGCGCATTGGTAGCCGGCGTTATGGTGCTCGGCTCCGCAGCCGGCGCAATGGCTGACCATCAGGCCGGCCCGTGCAACGACTCCGACGGAGACGGCGCCTTCAGCGGTCTCGAGTACGCCCAGCACCACATCGTCGTCGGCGCTCACGACGGAATCATCGGCCAGGCGCACAAGCCCGGATCGCACTTGGGCTTCAGTGCGTGCATGTAGGCCAAGCACGTAGGTAGACCAACGAGGGGCTGCCGGTCCCGGACATGCCGATCGGGGCCGGCGCCGTGCCCCAAGCGGCGGGGGGTTCGCCGGGCTGCGATCGCATAAGCTTCCGACGGCTCATGGTCGAAATCAATTTGGGCTAACCGATTCAGGTCGGGGCTTGACTCGCCGGAAGCAAGAAGTTCCGGCGAGGCCGATGAGTTTGCGCACGGCGCTGTCTCTCATCAGGTGAAGCGCGTGCCACCGGTGCACGCCGAAGGGAGACTGCTGAGATGCGCAAGCTCATCGTCTGCAACATCATGTCGCTGGACGGCTACTACGAGGGGCCGGGCGGCGACGTTATGGCCCTGCCGTTCGACGTGGGGTTCGACGAGTACAACCTTGAACGGATGCGCTCCGCGAGCACGGTTCTGCTTGGTCGAATCTCGTTCGAGGCGTTCAAGAGTTACTGGCCGCCGATCGCCGACGATGTCGGTGCTGACCCGGTTGAACGCGAGTTCTCGAAGTTGTACAACGCCGTCGACAAGGTGGTCGTCTCGGACACGCTCCAGCCCGACCAGACGGCGCCGTGGCACAACACGACCATCGTCCGACGCGCGGACGCACACGAGCGGGTCGCCGGCCTCAAGCGTGAAGATGGCGGCGACATCCTGGTCTTCGGAAGCCACCGGCTGTGGAATGACCTGCTGACGGCCGGGCTCGTCGACGAGCTGCACCTGGTAGTCGGGGCCGGCATCCTGGGCGCCGGGACGCCGATCTTCGAAGCCAAGCCGCCGGTGTCACTACGGCTGCTCGAGACCCGCACCTGGGACGGCTCGAACCTGGTCGTGGCCCGCTACGCCGTCGTGCCGAACGCCTAGAGTCACGTCCTGCCAGGTGCCTCGGGGAGTTCCGGTGGCAGCCCGAGGCACTGGAGCAGGTCCGGATCCAGGAACCCGGTGATCTCGGCGATCTCGCCGTTGCGGAGCGTCAGAACGTTGACCGCGCCGAGCCGGAACGGCTCCGCCTTGGCCTCGCGCGAGTAGCAGGCAAAACCGAGCTGGCCGTTCACGGAGAGCGGCGTCAGCCGCCAGGTGTATGCAAACATCCGGTCGGCGAAGAACCGGTGGACGTCGTCCCGGCCCAGGAACCAGGCGGGCAGCGGCGGCATCGTGAACCGGGCGTCCTCGGCGAGCAGCTCGAGAAGCGCAGGGATGTCGGCCCGCTCCCACGCGGTGACGAACGCATCGACCAACTCGCGCTGGCCGTCGGCTCCAAGGCGGGCCAACTCTAGCCGCTGCGTTGTACGTGGGACGCGCTCGTCCACGGCCTTTCGCGCCCGCTGGAGGGCGCTGTTGACGGACGCGGGCGTGGTGTCCAGCAGATCCGCGACCTCGGCTGCGGAGAACTGGAGGACCTCACGGAGGATCAGGACCGCGCGTTGCGTGCCCGGGAGATGCTGCAGTGCGGCGATGAACGCGAGCTCGACGCTCTCGCGCTGGACGTACGTGGCTTCTGGGCCGGTTTCGTGCCGTTCGTCCACGATCGAATACTCCTGGATCGGTTCCAGCCAGATGGGCTCGCTTACCGGTTCACCCAGATTGGCGGTATCGACGTGAGGCGGGCCGTAGTCAGGAGAGAGCAGCCGCCGGGGCCGCCTTTCGATCAGCCGCAAACACACATTCGTGGCGATGCGGTACAACCAGGCGCGGAGCGAGCTCCGTCCTTCGAAACCAGACAGGCCGCGCCACGCGGCGAGCAGCGTCTCCTGGAGCGCGTCCTCGGCATCCTGGACCGAGCCGAGCATGCGGTAGCAGTGGGCGTAGATCTCCCCGCGGTGACCGTCGACCAGCTGCTCGAACGCCGCAGGGTCGCCCTGCCGGGCGGCGGTGAGCAAGTCTGTGGTGGTGTAGTTCATCGGCACGATCCTCTCAGTGTCGTGAGCGCTCGGCGGCGCGGGTCAGCCGGCTCGCGACCACGTCGCTACGCCGAGCAAGGCAACAACATCGTCCACTGGAGCGACTTCGACACCGGTGGTCACTTCGCCGCTCTCGAAGCCTGTGACCTCCTGGTGGCCGACGTCCGCGCGTTCTTCTCCCGGTGATCAGGGTGATGGTGGTGGGGTTCTTGGCAGGGGTTCTGGCGCCACCATCCTCACCCTGATCAACTGCGCGGACCAGGGACGGGACGGTTCGGGGCATTGTCGCGAACCGTCGTGCTCAGTACGATCAAGTGACCGCGCCGTCAGGAGGTCGACGATGATCGCACGCCGGTTGGTCCGTTCGCTTGCAGCTTGCCTTCTGGGGGTCGCGGTCGTCGGCGGCGGTCTTGCGGGATCCGCTCATGCCGACAAGCCGCCGGAATGGTTCATTGACCAGTCGAAGCTGCCGTTCGATGGCATTCCGGGGATCCCAACTGATCGGTACTGGGGAGTCCATGGCGGCGCTGGCTACCGGATCGAGGTCCCGGAAGACTGGAACGGCAGCCTGGTGATGTGGGCGCACGGCTTCCGAGGCGACAACCTGGAGCTCACGGTCGACAACCATCCGCTGCGGCCATTCCTGATCGCCAACGGCTATGCCTGGGCGGCGTCCAGCTTCTCGAAGAACGACTACGACGTCGCGCAGGGCGTGAAGGACACCCACGCGCTGACCCAGCGGTTCAACGGCATCGTGGGCAAGCCCGACCGGGTCTACATGACCGGTGCTTCGATGGGTGGGCACATCACCGCTGTCGCGATCGAGCAGTATCCGAATGCGTATGACGGCGCAATGCCGATCTGCGGCGTACTGGGCGACTACGAGCTGTTCGACTACTTCCTCGACTACAACCTGGTCGCCGCCGCGCTTGCGGGCGTCGACACGACCTTCCCACCCGACCCGGCGGTGTGGGTCGGCGAGTCGGTTCCGCAGATCACCAGCACTCTGGCGGCCGCGTGGCCGTTCGGCCTGACTGCCGACGGAGAGAACCTCAAGACGTTGACCGAGCTGCGCTCCGGCGGCGTCCGGCCGCTGTTCGACGCTGCGTTCCCGGCCTGGGCATCGTTCTTGCTTGACCTGGGGTCGCTGGAAGGGGAGGCCCCGCGGTCCCCTGGGATCGTCGTCGACAACTCTGAGGCCGTGTACCAATTCGACACCGATCCGCAGCTGAGTCCTGCCGAGCAGGAGCTCAACGCGTCGGTGCTGCGCGTGTCCGCCGACCCCGCAGGCAACCGCAACGCTGGGATGGCCAATATCCCCGTGGTCGCTGGCGACCCGTCGATCCCCGTACTGAGCCTGCACACTCTCGGCGATCTGTTCGTGCCGTTCTCGATGGAGCAGGTCTACGCAGAGCGGGCTGCTGAGAACGAGGCATCGGACCTGGTAGTGCAACGGGCCATCCGCGGGGTCGGGCACTGCGACTTCACGGCCGAAGAACTGATCACCGGCTTCGTCGACCTCGTCGCCTGGGTGGAGCACGGCGTCCGTCCCGAGGGCGACGACGTCCTCACCCCGGAGGTCGTCGCTGACCCGAACTACGGCTGCCGGTTCACCACGGAGACTCGAGACCTCGGCCCGTTCACCGCTCCGTGCCCGAGTACCTGATCATGGGCGCCATATCCTGACTGCGTGACAGCGCTGCGCTTGCTCGCCGGACGGGTCTGGATTTACCCGCACGATCCCGATACCGACAAGGTCCAGCCGTGCGTCGCCGTCATCGCCGACGACTCCGGCAGTGTGCTTGTCGATGCAGGCCAGAGCCCCTCCCACGCACGGGAAGTGCAGGCAGCGATCGAGTCGGCCGGCCTACCCGATCCGCGGACGATCGTCTACACCCACCATCACTGGGATCATGTCTGGGGCGCATGTGCCTGGCCGGATGTCGAGATCGTCGGACATCGTGTCGGCGCGCGGATCCTCGAAGCGGAGGCTCGGCGTCCGTGGAGCACCCAATACCTGCGGGACGAGGTGGCGGCCAATCCCCGGCTCGGGCCGAGCTTCCGGGCACGTGAACGGGCCATGCCGTCGTGGGACAGCTTCGCGATCGTCCCGCCCCACGTCGAGTTCGACGACATGATCACCCTGCCGGCGGGCGTGGAGGTGCGGCACGTGGGCGGCGGGCACGCCGAGGACTCCACCGTCGTCTGGGTGCCGGACTCGCGTGTTGTCCTGCTCGGCGACTCGTACTACGCGCCGCCGTACCACCTGAGGAAGCCGGACGACGGCTACGACCTCCACGTGATCAACAGCGTCCTTGAGATGTACCCGGCCGCCGACTGGTATGTCGACAGCCACGGCGATCCCCAGCCACGGTCCGCGGTGCTCGGACTGCTCGCCTAGTCCCTACACAGCAGAGCGTCGGCGAGCTCGAATAGGCCGGGATCGGTGTCGTTCGCCAGATTGAAAGCTATGACGGCTCCTCGGCTTCCGTCCCGGTCAGCGAGCGCGATCGAGACGGTTCCGCTGACCTTGCCCTCGTGGCCGTAGAACGTCCCGCAGGAGATGTCGTAACGCACCAGGCCGAGCCCGTAGGTGAAGTCAGACTGCGGCGTCATCGTCGTCATCTCCTCGACGAGGTCTGGCGGCACGATCTTGCCCGACAAGATGGCCTGCGTGATCGTCAGCAGCTCGTCCCCTGTTGAGATGACGCCACCATTGCCGCCGTTGCCGAACTCGGCGAGATCGTCGGTGACATCGGTGTACATACCCTCTCGTAGGCCGCGGACGTAGCCGCGTAACTCGGGTGACTCAACGTCGGGCGGCGCGACTGTTGTGCGCTCCAAGCCCAGGGGTTCGGCAATCCGCTGGTCGAGCAGTTCAGAGAATGACGCTCCGGTGACCGCCTGGAGCGCCATGACGGCCAGCTGGTAGTTGGTGTTGCTGTAGTGGTAGCCAGCGTCCGGGTGGAAGTAGCGGTCGTGGGTCTCGGCGAGCGCCACCACGATCCGGTCGGGCACGATTACCGACTCCCCGCCGGCGTAACGACGCACCAGGGACTGCGCCTCGGCCCTCATTTCCGCGTCCGGTAACTGGTCAATGTCGCCCGGCCGTCCCTCGTTGATCTGATCGAAGATTCCGCTCGTGTGGTCGAGGAGCATTCGAACGGTGACCAGCGGATCGGCGCGCAGCACATCCGGGACGACATCACTCACCGTGTCGTCCAGCGCAAGATCGCCGTCAGCGACTGAATCGAGGACCAGGGCCGCCGCAACTGGCTTGGTGATGCTTCCGACGCGAAACCGCGTGGTCTGGTCGATCTCGGTTCCGCTGAGATCCGCGGTGCCGGACGTCCCGCTCCACTCTCCGTCCTCGTCCCGCACCACCGCGAGCGCGCCGAGCGATCCGTACCGCTCCCGTTCGCGATCCAGTAGCGTCTGGCGATCCACACTCGGAGCGGGCGCCTCCGTCCCGCCGGTCGTTTGCCCGGAGCAAGCCGGTGCCACCGCGATTGCAACGGCGGCACAGATCGCGACGAGATGTCGACGGCGGCTCATCTTCTTGCCAATTCCACCGCTCGCAAGCCGACTATCGGCCCGGAAGTGATCGCGCTAGTCCGAACCATGGGAGGACGCTGTTGTCAAAGCGGGTCATAGCGCAGATCCGATCGCCGGTCAGGG
>JASLBX010000451.1 GCA_030146385.1 Jiangellaceae bacterium
GCCTCGAGCTGGCGCTCGATCTCGGCGTACATGTCGGCGATCTCCTCGCCGTACCGGTCCGGCATCCACCACAGGTCGAACGCCACCGGGGTTTCGACACCCGCGTCCTCGAGGATCTGCGCGGCGGCTTCCGGGTCGGGGTCGCCGTAGCGCTCCTGGAACGACGGCTTGTGCCCGTCCAGGCCCTCCGGGATCGGACCGTAGAGCGGCGAGACCGTGCCCTGGTAGATGTTCTCAGCGATGGACTCACGGTCGATGATCTGGGCGATTGCCTGGCGGACGGCCACATTGTCCAGTGGCTCGCGTCCGGTCTGCATCACCATGTAGTTGATCTCGGTGCCGTCGCCTTCGACGACTTCCACACCACGGTCGGCGCCGTTCTCCTCCAGATCGGCGTGGTCGGTGACGCCCAGGCTGCGGTAGGCGATGTGCACATCGCCGGCCTCGATCGCCTGCTTGAGCGCCGAAGCCTGGTCGAACTTCTGGATGATCACGCCACCATTGTTGACCTCACGGTCACCTGTGTAGTTCTCGTTCGGCTCCAGCGTGATCTGCTGGCTGGGGTCGAACTCACCGATGACGTACGGACCGGAGCCGATGACCTGGTCGTTCGGCTGCAGGGCGTCCATGGGATACGTGTCGCTCGGCACGATCGAACCCATGTTCGGGGCCGACAGCACGAGCGGGAACGTCGCGTCCGGCTCGGCGAGGTTGAAGTCCACCGTCAGATCGTCGGTCGCCTCGACGCTGCCGCCGTTCTCCGGGTTGATTCCACCCATGAGCGTCCAGCCGCCGGACTCGTGCTGGATGGTGAGCTGCCGCTGGAACGAGTGCACGACGTCCTCGGCGGTCAGGTCGCTGCCGTCGGAGAACTGCAGGCCTTCCTTGAGGGTGCAGGTGTACGTGACGTCGTCGGCCCAGTCACACGACTCGGCCGCCTGCGGCTCCGGCTCAGTGCCGCCCGGCGGAATGGTGAGCAGCTTCTCGTAAAGGCTGTCGACGATGTTGTTCGACGGCGAGTCGAACTCGCCCGCCGGGTCGATGTTCGTCACCGTGTCGGTCGTACCTATAACTACTTGGGCTTCGGAGCCCGCGGAGCCTTCGCCAGCGGTGCCGTCGTCACCGTCGTCGCCGCCACACGCGGCGAGCGTTAGTGCGCCGACCGCGGCGAACACCGCGCCGGCGTGGAGCCTTCGTGCGCGCATTAGGGTCACCTCGATGTCTAGCCGTAGCTGGTCGTCACCGTGACGGCCAGTCGCTGATTACGCACCCTAATGCGACACTTCGGCGATCCGGACGACGGCGGGTCGCGCTCGCGTAACGATCCGATCACACAGCCTATGGACCTTCGACATCTGACGGTCGGTCGGTACGTAACCTTGCATCGCCTGTCGTGCAGGATGGCCTGCCACGCACAGAATGACATGTGACATATTGGCCCCGTGTCCGCGGACGTGATCATTATCGGCGCTGGCGTCGTCGGTGCATCATGCGCCTGGTACGCCACGCGGGCCGGGCTGCGCGTGACCGTGCTCGACCGCGGACCGGTGGCCGGCGGGACGACCGGAGCCGGGGAGGGAAACCTGCTGGTCTCGGACAAGCCCGTGGGGGCGGAGCTTGATCTCGCGATGCGTTCGGTGGCCCTCTGGCGCACCCTGGACGAGGAGGTCGGCGGGTTCGAGTACCAGCCCAAAGGCGGGCTGGTGGTGGCCGAGACGGAGCCCTCGGTGGCCGCCCTGGGCCAGGTCGCGGACGGCCAGCGGACCGTCGGCGTCGACGCGATCACCGTCCCACCCGACGAGCTGGCTACGTACGAACCGCAACTGGCCACGGACCTGCCGGGCGGTTGCTACTACCCTCAGGACGCCCAAGTTCAGCCCATGCTCGCGGCCGCCCGGCTGCTGGCGGCCGCCCGTGCGGCCGGAGCGCAGGTGCGGACGGGCGTGGAGGTGACTGATTTGATGCGCGCGGGCGAGCGGGTCGTCGGCGTTCGCACCCCGACGGACGAGCTGTCGGCCGGAGTCGTGGTCAACGCAGCCGGAACGTGGGCGGGCGATGTGGCGGCGCTGGCCGGGGCGGAGGTGCCGGTCTCACCGCGCCGCGGGTTCATCCTGGTTACCGAACCGCTGCCCCCGACCGTGCGGCACAAGGTCTACGCCTCGGGGTACGTCGACGCGGTCGCCAGCGACGACGCGGCCCTGCAGAGCTCACCCGTCGTCGAAGGCACCGAATCCGGAACCATCCTTATCGGGTCCAGCCGCGAACGGGTCGGCTTTGATCGGACGCTCTCGGTGGAGGTGCTGCGTCGGCTCGCTGAAGCGGCCGTGCGGCTGTTCCCGGTGCTGGCCGGAGTCAGAGCTATCCGGGCCTATTGCGGATTCCGCCCCTTCTCCCCCGACCACCTTCCCATCGTCGGGCCGGACCCACGTGCGCCCGGGCTGGTGCACGCCTGCGGGCATGAGGGAGCGGGCGTGTGCCTGGCCCCCGCGACCGGTGAGCTGGTCACAACCGGTTTGACCGGACAGCAACCGCCGGTCGATCCGACTCCATTCCGCCCGGAGCGCTTCGGATGAGTCACACGTTCTCCTTCGACGGCCGGGACGTGCGGTTCCAGCCGGGTCAGAGCGTGGGTGCGGCACTCGTCGCGGCCGGTGTGCGGTCTTGGCGCACCACCCGGCAGCAGGTCCGTCCACGCGGTATTTTCTGTGGTATCGGCGTGTGCTTCGACTGCCTGGTCACGGTCGACGGCCGGCGCAACGTCCGTGCGTGCGTCCTCACGGCGCGCGAGGGCATGAATGTGCGGTCCCAGGACGGAGGTGGCCATGCCATTCCACCACAGTGACGACGGCGGCCGCTACGACGTCGTGGTGGTGGGCGGCGGGCCGGCCGGGCTTGCCGCCGCGGCCGCAGCGGTGCGAGCGGGCTGCTCAGTCGCCGTCGTCGACGCGGCCCGCGATCTGGGCGGGCAGTACTGGCGGCACCGGCCGGGGCGGCTCGACGATGTGCCCGACCGCGCAACATTCA
>JASLBX010000501.1 GCA_030146385.1 Jiangellaceae bacterium
CCACCGGCGAGGAGCGGTGGTCGTTGCGCGGGTCGTACATCTTCGCGCCCAAGGTGCTGCTGGATCCCGACCTGCTGCTGATCGACGACTTCGCACGGACGGTGTCGCGCGTCGACACGGCGACCGGCGAACTCCGATGGACGGCCTACTTCGGTGTGCGAGCGCTCAACACGGGGGCGGCTGTCCACGACGGCATCGCCTGGATCCACGGGACCACCGGGCAGATCACCGCGGTCGACCTGGAGGACGGCACGATCGTCGAGGAACTGCAGCTGACGGCCACGGCCAACTGCTACAGCAGCCCCGCCATCGCCGGCGGCATGCTCGTCGCCGGCGACCAGGACGGCGTGCTCCACGGCCTGAGCCTCAGCTGACCCAAAGGATCCGCGCCTCACTCGCGTTGATCACGGCTATTCGTGGTGTCCGGTGCTCGGATGCCACGAATAGCCCATGATCAACTCAGAGGTTGGGGCGATCGCTCAGAGGGGAGACCGTCAGGGTCGACGGCTCGGCCGGTCCGGCGGGACTGCTCGGCGGCGAACGCCATCAGGTGGCTGTCCACGGCCTCGGTGAACCCGGTGAGCGACCCACCGAGGGACGCTGGGTCACCTCCGGTGAGGAAGGCGTGAATCAGCGCGGCGTCGCCGCCGGCGTGGCCGCGGAAGGCGTAATCAGGCCCGCCGTCACCGGACTCCGGGGCGACAGTCTCGGCGAGCTCACGGCCGCCGGGCAGGAACGAACGTAGCTCAAGCCGCCCGGTTCGCAGGTCCCCGGAGATCTCCCCGTGCGTGCCGAGCAGTCGAACGGTACGGGTGATCTCCGTGGTGAACGCGGCGACCGTGAGCGACGCCAGCACGCCGTTGGCGAACTCGACCTGCACGACCTGGTGGTCCGGAACATCGTTGTCGCACCCGTAGACGCACCGGCCGTACGGTCCGTGCCGCAGCGCGGCGTCCCACGACTCCCAGCCCCGAAGTGCGATCTCGACAGCGTGCGGGCCGGCGATCGGCCGCTCCGGGTTGTAGATCCGCGTGGCCTCGAACGGGCACGTCGCCGCCACCGGGCAGCCCTCGATGCAGTGGCCCGGCGCGCCGTCCGGGCGGTTGCCGGCGTGGAAGTGCTGAAGGTTCCCTACCGACGAGACGGCGGTCCATGGCGCACCGGCGAACCAGCGGAGCAGGTCGAGGTCGTGGCAGGCCTTTGCCAGGATCATCGGGCTGGCCAGCGACTCGTTGCGCCAGTTGCCGCGTACGTAGCTGTGCGCGAAGTGCCAGTACCCGATGTGCTCCATGTGTTCGATGGTGGTGAGCTTCCCGATGGCGCCGTCGTCGAGCAGCGTCCTGATCCGCCCAAAGAACGGGGTGTAGCGGAGCACGTGTGCGACGGTCACCAGATGCGCCGCCTCGCCCACCCCGACGGCGAGGCGGCGCAGTTCCGGGAGCGTCGGCGCGAGTGGCTTCTCGACTAGGACGGACAGACCGCGCTCGACCGCGGCGAGCACCGGGTCGACGTGGAACCGATCCGGGGTCGCCACCACCACACCATCGACCTCGGGCCTGGCTTCCAACATCTCTCGCCAGTCGGTGAACACGGAGGCGGACGGCAGGCCATGTGTCTGAGCGGCCTGCCGCAGCCGTGCTTCGTTCACATCGGCCACGGAGACGACCGTGGCCAACTCCGGGTGCGCCCGGCAGTAACCCGCGTACACCTCAAGGCCCCGGCTGCCCGCACCGATGACGGCCAGGCGCGCCGGGGCCGGCGGAGTGGTCATCCGCCGAGGATCTCGCCGAGACGTTGATCGATGGTGGCCGTGGCCTCCTCCAGCGACACCTCGCCGCGGTACACCGCGTCCAGCTCTTCGGTGATGACCTCGAAGTACTCATTCCACTCGGGCGCGATCGGCACCGGCGTCAGGTGCTCAGCCTGCGCGGCGAACGCCTCGCTGGCCTCCCGGGAGAGGAATTCTTCGCTCTCGTAAAGGGACGTCCGCGGCGGGGTGATCGAGCCGAGGTCCATGAACGCCCGCAAGCCTTCCACGCCAGTCATGTGCGAGATGAACCTCCAGGCCTCCTCCGGATGCTCGGTCTGTGCCGACATCGTGTACCCGGCGCCGGATGCGAACGAGTTCCGGTTGGCCGGACCCGACGGCAGGACGGTGGTGCCCCACTCGAAGGTCGCGTCATTCTCTAGCGCCGGCACCAGATAGTGGCCATAGATACCCATCGCCGCGTTCTCGCCGGTGAACGCCGTGGTGTACCCAAGGTCAGAGATGACTTCCGGGTTAGGGATGGACTGGTCCTCATTCATCATGGCCTCGAAGAACGATAGCGCCTCGACCGTCGCGGGGCTGGACATCTCACCGCCCGTGCGCTCGTCGTTCAGCACCTGGCCGCCGTTCTGCCAGATCCAGTTCCAGCCCGAAGCGAAGTCGTTCTGCGCGATGAGCCCGTACTGGTCGATCCGGCCGTCATCGTTCTCGTCCACCGTGAGTTCGGCGGCAGCCGACCGCAGGTCTTCCCACGTCCAGGTCTCGTCCGGGACGTCCAGTCCGGCCTCGGCGAACATGTCGGCGTTGTAGAACAGCACCTGCATGTCCAAGCCGTAGGGCAGCCAGTACAGCTGGCCGTCGTAGCGGCCACTCTCCAGCAGTTCTGGGTTGAAGTCCGCCACGTCGAACTCGGCGTCCGCGGACGCCGCCGAGTCGAGCTCGGCGAGCGCGCCGAGTTCGGCGAAGCCCTGGTACCAGAGCTGACTGAGGAACATCACGTCCGGAGTCTCGCCCCCGGCGAGCCGCGTCTGCAGCGTCGTCGGATAGCCGTCCCACGGAATCACCTGGTGGTCGACGGAGATGTGCGGGTTGGCCTCTTCGAAGTCGGCGATCAGTTGGTCGGCGGCCTCGAGTTCGGCGTCGACGAACCAGCTCGTGAAGACGAGGTCGACAGGCTCGGACGGCTCATCGGCGTCCTCGCCCTGCTCGTCGGCGCCTTCCTCCTGCCCATCGGCGTCGCCGTCGTCGCCGCCACACGCAGCGAACGCGAGCACGAGGGCCGAAGCAATCGCGACACACCGCATCCCGGTGATCCGATGTCTGATGGTTCTGTTCATCTGCTCCTCCTGTGTCGAAATCAGCGCTTCACCCCG
>JASLBX010000520.1 GCA_030146385.1 Jiangellaceae bacterium
TCCTCCACCAGGGCCAGATCTGCATGACCACCGGACGGCATGTCGTCCACGAGCGGCTGAAGGACGACTATGTGGAGTTGCTGTCCAAGAAGGCCGATGCGATGCCGGTCGGCAATCCACTCACTGAGCAGGTGGCGCTCGGACCAGTCATCGACGAAGGTCAGCGTGACAAGATCCACCGCCTGGTGACCGACAGCCTCAATGCTGGCGCCACACTCGCCGCTGGCGGCCGATTCGAGGGCCTGTTCTACCGTCCCACCGTCCTCGACAACGTCACCCGGCAGACCCCTGTGTACACCGACGAGATCTTCGGGCCAGTCGCCCCGGTCGTGTCGTTCTCCTCCGATGACGAAGCCATCGCGCTCGCGTCCGACACCGCCTACGGGCTGTCGCTCGGCATCATCACCCGCGACGTGATGAAGGGCGTGGAGCTCGCAGGCCGCATTCCTGCCGGGATCGTCCACATCAACGACCAGACCGTCGCTGACGAGCCCATCATCCCGTTCGGCGGTGTCCGGGCCTCCGGGAACGGCACGCGGCTTGGCGGGGACGCCAACATCGAAGCGTTCACCGAGATGCAGTGGCTGACTATCCGGGGAGACGTCCCTGCTTATCCCTTCTGAGAAGCCCTAGATCGACGCGTCGTTACCGTCCCGTTAACACGCTTCGTTGACGTTACGTCCGGCCGTCGTTATGCTCACTTAGCGAACGCTTGTGCGCCATACGAACGCATCTTACGGACAGTGCGGGGCTGCGCCGTTGAGAGGAGAGGTCATGACTAAGGCCAGGCCCAGGAGACACCTGCATACTGCGGTCGTCCTGTCTGCGGCACTGCTACTCGCAGCCTGCGGCGGCGACGACGATCCGGATGAAGCAGGTACGGCCGACAGCGAGGACACGGCTGAATCCGGCGACGACGCCGAGGAGGACATGGGTGATCCGGTCACGCTCACCCTGGCGCACCCCTTCCCGGCCGAGCATCCGATCCACGTCAACATCATGGAGCCATTCGTCGAGGAGGTGGCCGAAGCCACCGGCGGCACGGTGACGATCGAGATCCATCCGGCGGGAGCTCTCACGGCGCCGACCGACGCATACGACAACGCCGCGTCTGGAGCGATCGACATCGGCTGGGCTCTGCACGGCTATACGCCGGGACGCTTCCCGCTCACCGACGTCATCGACCTGCCGTTCCAGTTCGACGGATCGGAACAAGCCACCGATGCCCTCTGGACGCTTTACGACGAGTTCCCTGAGATTCAGGACGAGTACAGCGACACCCACATCCTGGCTCTCTGGACCCATGACCTCGGCAACGTGTACACGGTCGACCGCCCGGTGACCGAGCCGGACTTGTCCGGACTGACGCTGCGCGGCCCCGGGCCCGTTCAGCTCGACATGATCGAAGCCATGGGCGGCTCGGGCGTGGTGCTGCCCGCACCGGAGCTCTACGACTCGCTCGAGCGTGGCGTCATCGACGGCCTGGTGATCGCCGATACTGGGATCCAGAGCTTCACCCTGCACGAGGTCGTCAACTACGCGACGCTGATGAACTTCTATGTGTCGACCCAGTTCCTGGCGATGAACCAGGGAACCTGGGACTCTTTGTCACCGGCCCAGCAGGAGGCCATCGACGCAGCGAGTGGCCGCGAGATGTCGCTGCAAGGCGCTCAGGTCTACGACGCCGAACGCGAAAAGGTCGTCCAGCGCTATGAGGAGTGGGGTATCGAAGTCTTCGAAGTCGAGGATCTCGCGCCGTGGGAGGAGGCAGCGCAGACCGTCGTCGACAATTGGATCAGCACCCAGGAGGAGGCGGGACGGCCGGGCCAGGCCATATACGACCGCCTTCAAGAGCTCCTGGGCCGCTAGCAGCCGGATTGTGATGCGACAACTGGGCCGTGCCCTTGACGAGATGAACAGGGCGCTGCACTACGGTGCCGGCGCCCTGATCATCGCGGTGATGGCGCTCACCATCTACAACGTCGTGGGCCGGTGGCTCTTCGCCTCGGGACTTCGGGGGACAGTCGAGCTAACCCAGCTTGCGATGATCGGGATCGTGTATCTCGGCCTGGCCTACGCCCAGCAGCGAGACAACCACATTTCCGTCGACTTGCTGTACAACCGGCTCGATGTCCGCGCCCGGATCGTCCTGGATGGCTTCGTCACCGCCCTGAGCGTGATCGTTTTGGGCCTGCTCGCCTGGCAGCTATATCGGTATGCCGGTGTGCTGCACGCTGGCAACCGGGTGACCGGATCGCGTGGAATCCCGCTTGCTCCGTTCGCCTTCGTCGCCATTACGGGTGTGGCAGCGTTCCTATTAGCAATCGTCCGGACATTCCTCGAGCACCTACGCAACCGACACCGGTCTCAACAACCTCCCCAGGACACCGGGCAGGCAACGCTGTGACGCCCGAGCTGGTCGGCCTGCTCGGGTTCCTGGCCCTGCTTGTGCTGCTGGCGGCGCGCGTTCCCGTAGGGATCGCGATGCTCGCCGTGTCGACCGGTGGGTATGCCTACATCGTCTCGCTCGACTCGGCACTGGCGAGGTTGGGCTCCGATGCGTTCACCGGCGCCACCACCTACAGCCTCAGCGTGATCCCGCTGTTCGTCTTCATGGGCCTCCTGCTGGCTCAGGCACAGCTCGGCAAGGATCTCTACGCGTTGCTCGACGCCATGCTGTGGCGGCTCCGAGGCGGGCTGGCCATGGCAACTATCGGAGCCTCGGCGATCTTCGGATCGGTATCCGGATCCGCCGTCGCGTCCGCCTCGACGATGTCTGTCGTGGCCACTCCCGAGATGCGCCGGTACCGCTACGATGATGGCCTCGCCGCGGCCTGTACCGCTGTCGGAGGCACGCTTGGCGCCCTGATCATCGCGGTGATGGCGCTCACCATCTACAACGTCGTGGGCCGGTGG
>JASLBX010000521.1 GCA_030146385.1 Jiangellaceae bacterium
TGGTGCGAGGCGCCGCTCAGCACCGCAGTACTGACATCTGGCAGCCGCTCATTCGCGTTCTGCGCCACCCGCCCCGCGTCGTGGGCCTTGCTTTGCTCCCCCACGACTACGAGAGTCGGGACGCTCATCGCTCGCAGATCATCGGTCGCGGGCCGACGCGGCAAGACGATCTTCGGCTTTGGCAACTCGCTACCGATGCACACAAGATCCAGCCAGGCCGGGTCGGGCGATCTGCCACCGGTCTCCCACTCCAGCAGAGCACGCATGCGCCGCCGGTTCGGACCGATGACCACCGGAATCGCGCGGAGCCTGTACCCAAGGCTGAGGCCCGCAAAGCAGTCGGTCGGATCAAGCAGGGCCAGCCGGCTCACCCGCTGTGGCGCATGCATCGCATAATTCAGCGCCAGCCACCCGCCGTAGGAGTGCCCACACAACCCCGCCGACTCCAGGCCCAGTTCGGCGAACACCGAGTCGAGCCATTGCATGAGACCGGCGCGGTCACGAATCGGTGGACCAGACGGCACGCTTCGTCCCACGTCGTTGAGAGGATCGATCGCGTACACGCGGTGGTCACGGCTCAGCTCACCTACATTGGCGAACCACACCGTCGACGTCGCACCACCGCCTGGGAGCAGCACCAACGGCGTCGCGCCAACGGGCCCGCACATCTGCATGTGCGTCGTCCCGAACGGCGTCGTGACGTCGAGGGACTCGACGGCGCCCGGCCACTTCGCGAGTACCGCGTCGTACGCGGCCAAGAACTCAGCCTTCAGCCGATCCTCCGGCTGGACGCTGTCCCTGCCCCGTGTGGAACCCGTCATCGCGCTCACCCGTCACCAAGTCTCGGCACTCCGGTGATCTAGATCGTAGCCGCCCGGGTTGGGCCGCTACGCCCGACGTAGGCAAAGATGAGAGCTGCGCACCGCACCGCAACGGATTCGGGGGTTCTGTGGCCACCAGACCGGTACTGCTCAGCGTGGACGACGACCCGGCGGTGAGCCGCGCCCTGGCTCGCGACCTGCGCCGCCGCTACGGCGAGACCCACCGGATCGTCCGCGCCGAGAACGGACCCGCCGCCCTCGAAGCGCTCCGCGAGCTCACCGTGCGCGGCGAGGCCACCGCCGTCCTGCTCGCCGACCAACGGATGCCCGGCATGTCGGGCGTCGAGTTCCTCGAGCAGGCGATGGACCTCACGCCCAAGGCCAAGCGCGTGCTGCTCACCGCGTACGCCGACACCCAGGCCGCCATCCGGGCGATCAACGAAGTCGACCTCGACCACTACCTGCTCAAGCCCTGGGATCCGCCCGAAGAGCACCTCTACCCCGTCCTCGACGAGCTGCTCGAAAAGTGGGCCAACGCCGCCCGTCCCAGCTTCGAAGGCATCACCCTGCTCGGCCACCAGTGGGCGGCCGAGACGCAGCAGCTTCGCGAGTTCCTGGCCAGCAACCAGGTCCCCTACCGGCACCTGCGCGGGGACGAGGGCGAAGCGGTCCAGCGCGCGGCCCGCCTGAACGACGCCGCACTCCCCGCCCTTGTCATGCCGGACGGCGTCGTCATGAGCCGTCCAAGTCTCCGGGACGTCGCCGAGCGCGCCGGCCTCGCCACCACCGCCGGCAGCCCGCTCTACGACGTCGTGGTCATCGGCGGCGGACCAGCCGGGCTGGGCTCGGCCGTCTACGCGGGCAGCGAAGGACTCCGTACGCTGCTGGTCGACCGCGCCGCCATCGGCGGGCAGGCCGGGCAGAGCAGCCTGATCGAGAACTACCTCGGCTTCCCACGCGGCGTCGCCGGAGCCGACCTCGCCCAGCGAGCCCGCGACCAGGCCGTCCGCTTCAACGTCGAGGCCCTCACCACGGCCGACGTGGTCGACCTCGTCCCGCAGGGCGACGGGCGCATCGTCCGGTTCGCCGACGGCAGCGAGATCACGGCGCACGCCGTCGTCCTGGCGACCGGCGTGATGTGGCGGCGGCACCCGGCCGAGGGAGCGGACGCGCTCGCCAGCCGCGGCGTCTACTACGGCGCCAACGCGCACGAGGCCCTGGACTGCCGGGACGAAGAGGTCTACATCGTCGGCGCCGCCAACTCGGCCGGACAGGCGGCACTGCATTTCGCCCGCTACGCCAAACGAGTCGTCCTGCTTGCCCGGGGCGAGAGCATCCGCCGCAGCATGTCCGAGTACCTCGTCGAGCGGATCGAGGCGACACCCAACATCGACGTCCGCACCCGCACCCAGGTCCTAGCCTGCGAAGGCAATGACCGCCTCGAGCGACTCGTGCTCGGCGACCCGCGTACGGCCGACTCCCGTGAGGTCGTCTCGGCGTCCCGGATGTACGTCTTCATCGGGGCCGAGCCGCAAACCGAATGGCTCGGTGACGACTTCGTCCGCGACAAGCGCGGCTTCCTGCTCACCGGCCCCGCGCTGCTGGACGAAGAGGGACGTCCGCCCGCGCCGTGGCCGCTCGCGCGCGACCCCTACCACCTGGAATCCAGCGTGCCGGGCGTGTTCGTGGCCGGGGACGTCCGTGCCGAGTCGGTAAAGCGGGTCGCGTCCGCGGTCGGCGAGGGCGCGATGGCCGTCACGCTGATCCACCGATATCTGGAGGCCATATGAGCCGCATCGACATCGAGGAGCTCCGCACACTCTTCCTCTTCGACGGCCTCACCGACGAGCAGCTTCGGTGGATCGCCGACCGGGCGGACGTCCGGACGTTCGACACCGGCGCCGCCATCTGCCGCGAAGGCGAACCGGCTGAGGCGCTGTGGGTGCTGCTGGACGGCGGGATCCGGCTGTCGCGGATGGCGTCCGGCGAGGAGACCCTCCTCAACGAGACCTCCCAGCGCGGCGTGTATGCCGGCGCCGTCCGCGCGTACTCCGAGACCGCCTCCGATATCTACCTGAGCTCACTTACGGCGACGCAGCCGAGCCGCCTGCTGCGCATTCCGGCCGAGGACTTCGGGGCGTTCGTCCGCACCGAACTACCGATGGCCGTCCACCTGTTGGACGGCGTCTACATGGGCATCCGGACCACCGAGGCGACGGTGCGCCAGCGCGAGCACCTGGCCCAGCTCGGGACGCTGTCCGCCAACCTGGCGCACGAGCTCAACAATCCGGCGGCGGCCGCCGTCCGGGCGACGGGCCAGCTCCGTACACGCGTCGCGGGCATGCGCGACAAACTGCGCAAGATCGCCGATGCCGGCCTGAAGGCGGGTCACATCGCCCGGCTCATCGCGCTCCAGGAGGCCGCGGTCGAGCAGGCAGCCAAGAAGCGCGAACCGCTGTCGGCGCTCCAGGAAGCCGACCTCGAGGACGAGCTCATCGATCGCATGGACGAGCTCGGCATCACCGCTCCCCACGACCTCGCCCCGGTGTTCGCCGCCGCCGGGTTCGACCGGGCGTGGCTGGACGGCATCGTCGACAAGGTGGGACGGGACGCTCTGGACGGTGCGCTCCGCTGGCTCAACTACTCGCTGGAAACCGAGGCGCTGATGGACGAGATCGAGGACTCGACGTCCCGCATCTCCACGCTCGTGGCCGCCGTCAAGCAGTACTCGTACATGGACCAGGCGACCCACCAGGACGTCGACCTGCACCCCGGCCTCGACAGCACTGTCGTGATGCTCGGGCACAAGCTCAGCGGAGTGACAGTCGAGCGCGACTACGACCGGACGCTGCCGGAGGTGCCCGCGTACGCCGCCGAGCTGAACCAGGTGTGGACGAACCTGATCGACAACGCCGTCGACGCGATGGACGGCCGGGGCGTGTTGCGCCTGTGCACCCGGCGGGACGGCGACTTCGCCGTCGTCGAGGTGACGGACGACGGGCCGGGTATCCCGGCCGATATGCAAGGCCGGGTGTTCGAGCCGTTCGTCACGACCAAACCGGCAGGCAAGGGCAGCGGGCTCGGCCTGGAGAACGCCAAGCGCATCGTCGAGCGGCGCCACGGCGGCACGATTTCGTTCACCACCGGGCCGGACGGTACGACTTTCACGGTCCGCCTGCCCCTTGTCCCGACTAGTCAAGGAGTGACCACATGAGCGGATGGCGGGTACGCCCCTCGGCGACGGAGCAGTGCGGGCACCTCGACGGCCTGCCCGACGACGTCGCGCCCGCCGGCGAGTGCGAGGACTGCGTACGCGAGGGATCGACGTGGGTGCACCTGCGCCGCTGCCTCGGGTGCGGCCACGTGGGGTGTTGCGACAACTCGCCGCGGCGGCACGCGACGGCCCACTGGCAGACCACCGATCACCCGATCGTGGCATCCGCCGAACCGGACGAGCATTGGGCGTGGTGCTACCCGGACCAGCTGCTTCTCGTCTCCGCACGCGACTGAGCCCAGGGAGGGAGGCCGCGAGGTGGCCGAGACCTACTGACTGACGGCGACCATGCGACTCGTCAATCGCCTGATGGCCGGGCTGTTGCGCCTCGGGCTCGGGCCGAAGCGCAACCACCTGCTCACCACGCGGGGCCGCAAGACCGGCCGCCCGCACACCACTCCGGTCAGCCTCGTCATCGAGGACGGACAACGCTGGCTGGTCGCTTCGTACGGGACGGTCAACTGGGTCCTCCACTGAGGGCCTGCTCGCAAGGCCGGCCGTCCCCGAAACGGCGCTATGACCAGTGCGAATGCTCGGCTCGATTGCGGGTACTCCACAGGCTCGGGCATGGCCAGACAGCGGGCGGCCACCACGTACGGAGGGCTGGGATATGGCGGGCGAAGCTAAGCGGACGGGTTCGAGAACCAGCCGCGAACAGGGAGTGCGCGAACAGGGCATGCATGCCCAGGACCGGAGGGGAGAAGCTCCCGATTCACCCACTGATCTGGGCAGCCGGTCGTGGTGGGGTGTGTTAAAGCGCAGCGTGTCCGGCTTCCGGCGCGACAACCTCACCGACTGGGCGGCCGCCTTAACGTACTACGGCGTTCTGTCGATCTTCCCGGCATTGGTCGCGCTCGTGTCGATCCTTGGTCTGCTTGGTAGCGACACCATTCAGCCACTGCTGAACAACCTGGGTGGACTCGCACCGGGACCAACCCGCGAGATCATGACGACGGCGCTGGAGAACCTGGAGAGCAACCAGGGCGCGGCCGGGCTCACGCTGATCATCAGCTTGGCTATTGCGTTGTGGTCCGCATCGGGATACGTCGCGGCATTCATGCGGGCGTCGAACGCCGTGTATGAAATGCCCGAGGGCCGCCCAATCTGGAAGACGATTCCTATTCGCCTTGGCATCACGGCCGTCCTAGTCGTTCTGCTGGCGGCCAGCGCAGTGGTCGTGGTCTTCACCGGAACTCTCGCTTCATGGGCGGGCGAGCTGATTGGCCTGGGCGAAACGGCTGTGCAGGTCTGGGATATCGCCAAGTGGCCGGTGCTCGTACTCATCGTGGG
>JASLBX010000541.1 GCA_030146385.1 Jiangellaceae bacterium
CCGTACGGGCAGGGCGGCGGCGGCCGGAAGTACGTGCTGGCCAGCCTCGACCAGTCGCTGGCGCGGATGGGCCTGGACTATGTCGACACCTTCTACTCACACCGCCTCGACCCGCACACACCGCTCGAGGAGACGATGGCCGCGCTCGACACGGCCGTGCGGTCCGGCAGGGCGCTGTACGCCGGCATCTCGTCGTATCCGGCCGCTCAGACCGAAGAGGCGGTCGCCATCCTTCGCGAGCTCGGGACGCCGCTGACCATCCACCAGCCGTCCTACTCGCTGCTCAACCGCTGGGTCGAGCACGGTGAACCGAACCTGCTGGACACCCTGGAGGACGCCGGTGTGGGATGCATCGCGTTCTCGCCGCTGGCCCAGGGCATGCTCACCAGCAAGTACCTGCACGGAATCCCGGAGGGCTCGCGCGCGACCCAGGACAAGTCGCTGTCGCCCGACCTCATCACCGAAGAGACCATGACGCACGTCCGCCGACTCGCCGAGATCGCCGAGAGCCGCGGCCAGACGCTGGCCCAGCTGGCGCTGGCGTGGGTGTTGCGCGACCAGCGGGTCACGTCCGCGCTGATCGGAGCCAGTAGCGTCGAGCAGCTCGAAGACAACATCGCCTCGGTCAACAACCTGTCGTTCACTCAGGACGAGCTTGACGCCATCGACCAGCATGCCGTGGAGGCCGGCATCAACATCTGGGCCCCCGCGACTGCCTGACCTGCGCTGATCATGCAAGGCTGGTTAGGCGTCGATGCGCTCGCGGTCGAGGTCGGCGGCGCCGGCCACGATGAAGTCCTTGCGCGGAGCCACCTCGTTGCCCATGAGGAGCTCGAACATGTGCTCGGCCGCTTCGGCGTCGCGCACGGTGATGCGGCGCAGCCGCCGGTGGCGCGGGTCCATGGTGGTCTCGGCCAGCTGATGAGGATCCATCTCGCCCAGGCCCTTGTACCGCTGCGGCGGGCTCTTGTGCCGGACGCCGCGCCGGTCGAGGTCACGCAGGACGCGCTGCAGCTCAGCGTCGGTGTACGTGTAAATGTGCTTGTCCTGGCCCTTGCGCGGGTTGATCAGCTCGACCCGGTGCAGCGGCGGCATGGCCGCGAACAGCCGGCCCGCCTCGACCAGCGGGCGCATGTACCGGAAGAACAGCGTGATGAGCAGCGTCCTGATGTGCGCGCCGTCGACGTCGGCGTCCACCATGACCACGAACTTGCCGTATCGGGCATGGTCCAGGTCGAACGTCCGCCCCGAACCGGCGCCGACCACTTGGATGATCGCCGCGCACTCGGCGTTCTTGAGCATGTCGCCGATGGACGCCTTTTGGACGTTGAGGATCTTGCCACGGATCGGCAGCAGCGCCTGGAACTCGGCATCGCGAGCGGCCCTGCCGGTGCCGAGCGCGGAGTCGCCCTCGACGATGAACAGCTCGGACTGGTCCAGCTCCGCCGAGCGGCAGTCGACCAGCTTCGTCGGCAGCGCGCTGGTCTCGAGCGCGTTCTTGCGACGGACGTTCTCCTTGTGCAGCCGGGCCGCCACGCGAGCCTTGGCCGCCGCGACGATCTTCTCAAGAACGGCGTTGGCCTGAGCCTTGTCGGCCCGCTTGGTGGAGGTCAGCACCCGGGTCAGCTCACGCTCGACCACGCGGCCGACGATGCCCCGCACGGCCGATGTGCCCAGGACCTCCTTGGTCTGGCCTTCGAACTGCGGCTCGGCCAGCCGTACGGTGACCACCACGGTCAGGCCTTCGAAGACGTCGTCCTTCTCGATCTTCTCGTCGCCGGCCTTCAACCGCCTGGCCGCGGCACGCACCTGGGCCCGCACCGTCTTGAGTAGGCCCTGCTCGAAGCCGGCCACGTGGGTGCCGCCCTTCGGCGTGGCGATCACGTTGACGAACGACCGCATCTGGGTGTCGTAGCCGGTGTCCCACCGCAGGGCGATGTCGACGCCGCACTCGCGCTCGACCTCGCGCGAGACCATGTGGCCGTTGTCGTCGAGCACGGGAATCGTTTCAGCGAACGCCTCGGCACCGGTCAGCCGCAGCACATCGCTGACCGGCGAGCCCTCACCGAGGAACTCGACGAACTCCGCGATGCCGCCGTCATGCCGGAACGTCTCCTCCACCGGCTCGGCGCCCCGCTCGTCGCGCACGGTCAGCTGCAAGCCGGGAACGAGGTAGGAAGTCTGGCGGGCGCGATTCAGCAGCTCGTCGAGGGAGAACGCGGCGTCGCGCAGGAAGATCTGCTTGTCGGGCCAGAAGCGCACGCGGGTGCCGGTGACCCGCTTGGCCACCCGCCGGACGACGCGCAGCTCGGAGCTGTCGGTGAACGGCGTGAAGTCGGAGTCGGGCTTGCCGTTGGCGAACACACCCGGCTCACCCCGGCGGAACGACATGGCATGGACCTTGCCGCCCCGGTCGACCTCGACGTCGAGCCGCGCCGACAAGGCGTTGACCACGCTCGCGCCGACGCCATGCAGGCCGCCGGTGGCCGCGTAGGACGCGCCGCCGAACTTGCCACCCGCGTGCAGTTTGGTGAACACGACCTCGACGCCGGACAGGCCCGACTTGGTATGAACGTCGACCGGAATGCCGCGGCCATCGTCGCGGACCTCGGCCGACCCGTCGGCGTTGAGGATCACCTCGACATTGCGGCAATGCCCGTTGAGCGCCTCATCGACCGCGTTGTCGATGATCTCCCACAAGCAGTGCATGAGCCCGCGAGAGTCGGTCGACCCGATGTACATGCCCGGCCGCTTGCGGACGGCCTCCAGCCCCTCG
>JASLBX010000185.1 GCA_030146385.1 Jiangellaceae bacterium
CGCAGTTGCACCGGCTCCGGGCTCACCGCGTCAACGGCCCCCTGCATGGCGGCGAGGTCCGCGCCCGCGTCCACGAGCGAAGCGAGCAACATGTCGCCGGCCACGCCGGACGAGCAGTCGAACCACCCGATCACTGCGGGCCGCCGTTCGGTGCAGACGAACCGCCGGTCGACTCGGCGCCAGTTGCGCCGGTTGCCGAGCCCTGCCGGGTCTGCCGGGCCACCCGTGCCGCGTGGACGCCCGCTCCGAAGCCGTTGTCGATGTTCACCACGACCACTCCGGGGGCGCACGAGTTCAGCATGGCCAGCAATGCCGCCACGCCGCCGAGAGACGCTCCGTACCCCACGGAGGTGGGCACCGCGACGACCGGCACACCGGTCAGGCCGCCAACGACCGACGGCAACGCACCCTCCATGCCTGCCACGACGACGAGACAGTCCGCGCGGTCGAGCTCGTCACGGACAGCGAGCAGGCGGTGGATCCCGGCCACACCGACGTCCGTCACGACCTGTGCGGTTGCGCCGAATGCACGGAGGGTGGCGGCGGCCTCTGCTGCGACCGGCCGGTCCGACGTGCCTGCGGCCACGACCGTGACGGTGCCGACCGGCGTCGGGGTCGGGCCCAGCGTCGCGCAGCGCGCCAGCTCATCGATCTGCACCTGGTCACCGAAGGCGGCTCGCACAGCCGCTTGGGCAGCCTCGTCCAGCCTGGTCGCGAGAACGGCGCGGCTCGGGTGTGCGTCATGGAGCGTCCGCAGCAACTCCACGGTCTGCTCAGGCGTCTTGCCCTGGCCGAAGATCACCTCTGGATCGCCGGTGCGGGCCGCGCGGGCCGTGTCGACGCGGGCGAACCCGAGGTCACGCCAGCCTGTCGTGTCGGTCACCCGCCTACGGTAATCGCCGCCGCGTCGCTGCTGCGGATCGGCTGGTCACTTGGGCAGTCGCCCCACCAGGTTGGTCGGCGCCATACCACCCGCATGCGCCTGGTACGGCAGGGATAGGCCTGCCGAACGTGGTCAACCTGGGCCGCTGGCTAGGCTGGCCATCGTGCTCAGCAAGTCGCGGTACGCCTATCTCGGGCCGGAAGGGACGTTCACCGAGGCCGCTGCCCGGTGCCTGCCGGGGGCGGACGACGTGCTCGTGCCGTTCCCGAGCGTGCCGGAGGCCTTGGATGCGGTCCGGTCCGGAGAGGTCGACGGCGCGGTCGTCCCGCTCGAGAACTCCGTCGAGGGGTCGGTGAACGCCACGCTGGACGAGCTGATCCGTGGCGAACCACTGATGATCGCCCGCGAAGTGCTACTGCCCGTCGAGTTCGCCCTGTTGGTCCGGCCCGGGACCACGCTGAGCGCCGTCGAACGGATCGTTACGCACCCCGTCGCAGAGGCACAGTGCCGGCAGTGGATCTCCGAGCAACTGCCCAAGGCGAAGATGTACCTGACCGCGTCCACGGCAGCAGCGGCCGCGATGGTGGCCAACGGGCAGGAAGGCGCCGATGGTCCGTACGACGCGGCGATCGCCGCCGCCGTTGCGGCCGACCACTACCGGCTGGACACTCTCGCCAAGGGAATCGGCGACAACCCGGACGCGATGACCCGGTTCGTCCTCGTCACCAGGCCCGGTCCACCGCCCGACCCGACCCGTGCCGACAAGACCAGCCTGGTGGCGTTCATCCGGGACGACCATCCGGGCGCGCTGCTGGAGATCCTCGAGCAGTTCGCGACCAGGGGTGTCAACCTGACCCGGATCGAATCCCGGCCGACGGGCAGCGGGATCGGAAAGTACTGCTTCGCGGTCGACTGCGAGGGCCACGTGGGCGACGCCCGGGTCGGCGAGGCGCTGATGGGCCTGCACCGGATCTGCGCGGACGTCCGCTTCATCGGCTCGTACCCGCGGGCCGACGGCGTGGTGCCGACGATGGGCTACGGGACGTCCAACGAGACCTTCGCCTCGGCCGCTGACTGGCTCGCCACCCTCCGCGGCCACTACGACTGACCCGACCGCTGATCATCGGCACTTTCCGGCTGCATTACCCGGAAACTGCCGATGATCAAGGGGGCGGTCGGGGACGGTGGCGGGACTAGGTTCATCCCGGACGGATACGCTGAGCAGGTGCTCGACTTACGCGTGATTCGTGATGATCCCGACCGGTTGCGCGCATCGCAGCGCGCGCGTGGTGAGGACGAAGAAATCGTAAGCCGGCTGCTCGCGGCCGACGAAGCGCGGCGGCAGCAGCTCTCTCGTTTTGAAACACTGCGGGCCGAGCAGAAGTCGCTGAGCAAGCAGATCCCGAAGGCGCAGGGCGAGGGGAAGCAGGCGCTGCTGGCCAAGGCGAAGGAGCTCGCCGACGGGGTCAAGCAGGCGCAAGCGGCGGCCGACGAGGCGCAGCAGGTTCTCGAGCGGCTGACCCTCGTTCCGGGCAATCTCGTCGATGACGGTGTCCGACCCGGCGGTGAAGAGGACTACGCCGTGCTCCGCCATGTCGGGCAGAAGCCCCAACTCGAGAAGATCCGAGACCACCTGGAGCTCGGTGAACTGCTCGGCGCCATCGACGTACCGCGCGGCGCGAAGGTGTCCGGCTCGCGCTTTTACTACCTGACCGGTGTCGGCGCACAGCTGGAGCTGGCCATCCTCAACCTGGCCATGTCCAAGGCCATCGAGAACGGCTTCACGCCGGTCATCACGCCCACCCTTGTCCGTCCCGAAATCATGGGCGGCACTGGGTTCCTCGGCGCGCACGCCGAGGAGGTGTACCGGCTCGAGGCCGACGACCTCTACCTGGTCGGCACCAGCGAGGTGCCGCTGGCCGGGTACCACAAGGACGAGATCATCGACCTGTCCGGTGGCCCGATCCGGTACGCCGGCTGGTCGGCCTGCTACCGCCGCGAGGCAGGGTCTCACGGACGCGACACCCGCGGGATCATCCGCGTTCACCAGTTCCACAAGGTGGAGATGTTCTGCTACTGCCAGGAGGAAGAGTCCCGGGACGAACACCGGCGCCTCCTGACCTGGGAAGAGGAGATGCTCGCCGCCGTGGAACTCCCGTACCGCGTGATCGACGTCGCCGCGGGCGACCTCGGGTCCAGCGCCGCTCGCAAGTTCGACTGCGAGGCGTGGCTGCCGTCCCAGGAGCGGTACATGGAGGTGACATCCACGTCCAACTGCACCACGTTCCAGGCGCGCCGGCTCGGCATCCGCGAGCGCACCGACAGCGGCACCCGTACGGTGGCCACGCTCAACGGGACGCTCGGCACCACGCGCTGGATCGTCGCGATCCTGGAAAACCACCAGCAGCCCGACGGCTCGGTACACGTCCCCGAGGC
>JASLBX010000043.1 GCA_030146385.1 Jiangellaceae bacterium
GGCTGCTGCTCTCGTCATTCCAGGCGCTGTTTTTCGTCCCGCTGGGGGTGGCGGTCATGCTGCTCCAGCGGCTACCGGCGTGGCCATTGTTGACCGCCGCCGCCTGGGTCGCTGAGGAAGCGGTTCGCGGCAGGTTACCGTGGGGCGGCTTTACCTGGGGAAAGCTGGCGTTCTCGCAGGTCGACGGCCCCATGCTCGGCATCGCGGCAGTGGCCGGCTCGCCCGGCGTGTCGTTCGCGGTCGCTCTCGCCGGCGCGCTCGTCGCGTGGGCGATCCTCGCCCGCCCGGCGTGGCAACGTACGGCCGCGGCAGTGGGTGCCGGCGCGATCGTTCTGGTGGGGCTGGTGGTCCCCACCGCGGCACCTGGCGGCGACCGGGCGACAGTCGCAAGCGTGCAGGGCAACACGCCGGGCATCGGCCTGGACTTCAACGCGCGGCGGCGGGTCATCCTGGAGAACCACGTCGAGGTCACGCACCGGCTTGCCGAACAGGTCCAGGCCGGCACCACCCCTCAGCCGGACATCGTCATCTGGCCGGAGAACTCGTCCGACATCAACCCGTACGCCGACGCCGACGCTCATGCGGCCATCCAGTCGGCCGTGACGGCCATCGGCGTCCCCACCCTCGTGGGTTCGGCAGTGCCCACGCCGGACGAGCAGAACGTGGAGAACACGTCCATCGTGTGGGACCCGGCAATCGGACCCGGCCAGACGTACGTCAAGCGGCATCCGATGCCGTTCGGCGAGTACATCCCGTTCCGCGGCATCGCCCGGGTGATCGCCGAGAACGCGGTCGACCGCCAACCCCGCGACTTCGTCGCCGGCCAGGAGGTCGGCCTGCTCGACATGGCCGGCGTGCAGGTGGGCGGGGTGATCTGCTTCGAGGTCGCCTTCGACAACCTCGCGCGAGACGCGGTCCGCGACGGAGCCGAGCTGCTCGCGGTGCAGACGAACAACGCCGGCTTCGGGTACTCGCCCATGACCGAGCAGATGCTAGCCATGGGCCGGCTCCGTGCCGTCGAGCACGGCCGGTGGACGTTCATCTCCGCGCTGGCCGGAGTGAGCGCCGTCGTCGACCCTTCGGGCACCGTCACCCAGCGGATCGAGCTGTTCGAGCAGGGCGTCATGATTGCGGACGTGGAGCTGGCGGATTCGCTCACGGTCGCGACGACGATCGGCGAAGGGCCGGAGTGGTTGCTTACCGCCCTGGCCGTCGTCGGGCTGGCGCTGGCGGTAATGCGGGCTCGCGCCACCTCGCCGAGGCAGCGGGCGAACGCTGAGGCGGCCCCGGCCCGGGTCGAGGTGGACGCGCGATGAGCAGCGCCGGCGGGCAGGTCCTGGTGGCCATCCCGACCTACAACGAAGCGCAATCCGTGGAGAAGATCGTCGCACGGGTGCGTGAGTCCGTCCCGGACGCCCATGTGCTCGTCATCGACGACGGGTCACCGGATGGGACGGGCAAGATCGCGGACCGGATCGCCGGCCTTGATGACCAAGTGCACGTACTTCACCGCACCGCCAAGCAAGGCCTCGGGGCGGCCTACGTCGCGGGGTTCCGCTGGGCCCTCGACCGCGGGTACGACACGGTCGTCGAGATGGACGCCGACGGGTCGCACCAGCCGGAGGAGCTGCCGCGACTGCTCGACGCGCTCGACGGCGCCGATCTGGTGCTCGGGTCGCGATACGTCCCGGGAGGGCGGATCGAGAACTGGCCGCGCCGCCGTGAGGTCCTCTCGCGCGGCGGGAACGTCTACACCCAGGTGCTGTTGGGCATGCCGGTAAGGGACGCCACGGGCGGGTATCGCGCGTTCCGGGCGGCCACGTTGCGCCGCATCGACCTGGACGACGTCGCGTCCCAGGGTTACTGCTTCCAGGTCGACCTGGCCTGGCGGGCCGTCCGGGCCGGGTTGCGCGTCGTGGAGGTACCGATCACATTCGTTGAGCGCGAGGAGGGCACGTCCAAAATGAACAGCGCGATCGTGCGCGAGGCCTTGTGGCGGGTCACCCAGTGGGGTGTCCGGCATCGCCTGGGGCAGCTGCGAGCGGTGGTGGCGTCCCGATGAGGCCACCGTTCCGTGCCCGGCTGGCGTTCGTCACGCTGCTGATCGCCGAGATAGCGGTGATCGTGCTCGGCGCCCGCTGGCTGGGTGGCTGGGTGGTGTTCTGGCTCATGATCGCGACGTCCCTGCTTGGCGGCTGGGTGGTGCGCAACGAGGGAGTCCGGGCGTGGACCGCGCTGTCCGACGCGATCCGGGCCGGTCAAGTGCCGGAGCGCGACATGGCGGCGTCCCGGTCGGCGATCGCCGGAGGCTTCCTGATGATCTTGCCTGGCTTCGTCACCGACCTGATCGGTGCGGCACTGGTACTGCCAGTGACCCGGGCCGCGGCATCGCGGATGCTGTCGGGCGTCCGGGTGGCCCCGGCATTCCGGCCAGGACCGTCCAGTGGCGGTTCGCCGACCCGTGGTGATGTGATCGAAGGCGAGGTCGTCGAAGGCGAGATCGTTGATCGAGACGAACCACCACAGCAATAGACGAACTGCCCAAAGAAGAGACCGAGCCACGTCGCAGGGGGGTTACGACGCGGCTCGGCGTTGGCCGAGGGGGCAGGTCGGGGGGAGGACCCGCCACCGACGGCGGCTAGGCGGTCTTCTTGCGGCGGCGCGAGGACGCCAGGTGGGCAGCACCTGGAAGGCGTCCGGCGCGCAGCAACTCGAGCCTTTCGTCGAGCAAGACCTGCAGTTCTTCAATGGAGCGGCGCTCCAGCAGCATGTCCCAGTGCGTCCGCGCCGGCTTGGCGAGCTTCTCTTCCGGCCGGTCCGTGGCGACGCGAAGCGCTTCCGCACCACACTTGGGGCAGTCCCACAGCGCGGGAACCTCGGCTTCGACGGAGAATGTCACGTCGAACGAGTGGCCCTGAGGGCAGTCGTACGACACCCGCTGGCGCTCAGCGAACTCGACGCCGCGCTCGTCCTCGTAGCTGGTGGCGACGAGACGAGAACCGCGCAAAGTCGAACGCTCGGACATCGTGGTAGGCCCTTCCGGAGCTTGTGGCTCCTGGGTCGTCGGTACGGTTTGCAGTCGATGTTGCTTTGTCTAGGTGTATTCCCCGGTCACCGGTCGGGCAATCGTGGAACGACGCTTACGTAACGTCCGGCCCGCTGGCCTTTGTTCCGTCCGCGATGTGATAGAGAGCGAATCTCGCGTGATATGCCTCACGGCTAGGCGACCGTAGACTGCAGGCGCGAATCAGCGAACAGGCGAGGGGTGGAGGCGATGGCGGTCCGCGAGATCCGGCTCTACGGCGATCCCGTCCTACGCACCGTCACCGACCCCGTCGAATCGTTCGGTGAGATGACTCGCGCGCTGGCCACGGACCTGCTGGACACGCTTGATCTGCCGGGCCGGGCAGGGGTGGCTGCACCGCAGATCGGCGTGCCCGTACGCGCGTTCTCGTACGGGGCTGACGACCAGCGGGGCGTGGTGTTCAACCCGGTCATCGTCAAGCAGGAGGGCTCGCAGGACGGCGACGAGGGGTGCCTGTCGGTGCCGGGGCTGTGGTTTCCCACGACCCGCGCCGCCTACGCGGCCGTCGAAGGCTTCGAC